>JADKJZ010000012.1 GCA_016720805.1 Gemmatimonadota bacterium
CGCCGTCATGTGCCGCCACCGTCTCGTCGACCCAGCGCGCCATCGGCGGGCGCATCCGCACGGCCGACGCGTTGACCATCAGGACGACGGTGATCTTCGACGCGGGGTAATAGCGCAACTCCGTGAGATAGCCCGGGAAGAAGCCGCTGTGCCCACGCACCGGACCCGCCGCGGTGCTGTCGCGGAGGATCATGCCGAGGCCGTAGTTCGTGCCCGCACCGAGCATCCGCGCCGGCGTGCCACGCGTCGCCCGCGCGAGCAGCGAGTCGCCGTGAATCGCGCCGCCGAAATACGCTGCTGCCCCAGCGGGAAGGCATCGGCCGCGCTTGCGGCATAGCCGCCACCGGCCCCCTCGAACTGCGGGTTGACGATCATCACGCCACCGTCGAGCATCGCGTCGCGGCCGCCGAAGGGATTCTGGGCACCGGCATAGCCCTGCACCACGCCGGGAAGCGTCCGTGAATCCGAGGGGAGCGTGTTGGTCAACTTCATCGGCACCAGGAAGCGGCGGCGGATTTCGTCGTCGATCGGCTTCCCGGTGATCCGCTCCAGCACCCGCGCGAGCAGCCATGCAGTTGGTGTCGGAGTAGTCCCACCCGGCACCGGGGGCAAACGGTGGCGTGGCGCCGTGCAGGTAGCGCACCTGGTCGCGCGGATCCCAGACGCGCCCGGGATCGGACGTCAGCGTCGCGGTGAACTCGGGGCGAAATTCGTAGCGGACAATCCCCGACGTGTGGGTCATCAGCTGCCGCACGGTGATGCTCGACGCGTTGGCGACCGAGTCCCACCACCCTTGACCGCCCACATATCGGCTCACCGGCGCATCGAGCGAGAGTTTTCCTCGCGCACCAGCCGCATCGCGACGGCGGCGACGAAGCCTTCCCGACGTCTCCCCATGAGCAGGCGTGCATCGGGGCGCAGCGGCCGCTTCAGGGCGGCGGCCGCTATGCCGCTGGCGATGGCGACGACCCGGCCATCGGGGAAGGCGACTCCCAGGACCGCCCCGGGGACACCGGTGGCGGTGCGATAGCTGTCGAGGCGGGCCTGCAGGGTGCGCTCGACCGTGTCCTGCGGGGCGAGCGTGGCGAGCGCGAGGAGCAGGAGAGGAGTCATGCCCGAAGGATACGGCAATGGTCGGGGCCGGGTTTCCCCGACCCCGACCACACCGGTTCACTTCGCCGGCGACACCGCCGTGACGAGGCCTCGCGCGGAGCCGATCCACTCCACGGCCATCCCCCGTGCCGCGAGCCGTGCGATCAGCGCCGCCTGCTCGACCTGATGCGTCGGGGCGCCCGCCGCCGGGAGGTAAAGCCACTTGAGCGTCGGCGAGTAGACCGCCATCGCGCCGACGAGGTCGGGCGCCGTGAACGGCTCGAGCCAAAGCGAGTCGCTGCCCACCCGAATCCAGCGCGGCGTGGTCACGACCGTCCGACGCGGCGCGCCCGGTCACGCGCCGGATGATCGGCGCGCGCCCGGCGCGCCACGCAGAGCGGCTGCTCTGTGCCGGTGAACCACCGCGCGCCGCCATTCGCGGGGGACGGGATCGTCGCGATGCCGGCGCCGACCGGGACACCCGGTGCCACCTGCGCGAGCCACGCGGTAACCAGCCCGACCGCGCCCTCGTGCTGTGCCGTCTCCATCAGACCCACTGCCCGCCGATCTAACACCGCGCCCGGGGTGCCCAGCGTCGGCGGCGTGGTGGCGAAGCGCTCACGCACGAGTTTCCCATCGAGGCGAGATCGACCTGCCACATCGGCCGCTGTTCGGTGGCGAGGTAGACCCGCGCGACCGAATCGCTGATGGCAAAGGAGTCGGCTGGGGCAGGGGCGTCGACCGCCATGGCGAGGACGGTCATCCGCTTGTATGGCACGCCGAGCCGGTGCATCGCGCTGACGCGGCAGCAGCAGCGCCGGAAGCGATGCGCTGCCACCCGGAGGTACCAGAACTCCACCTCGTGGCGGCCCCACGGTGCGAGGCCGAAGTCGGCGACCCCGTTTCAGCGTGGAAGCGCACCATGGCTGGCAAGGCATCGCCGCGACGCACGAAGAGCGTTGCGGGCCAGCCATCGACGGTAGCCTCGCAGTCGCGCGTGCGCCGCGCCGTCGATCGTGGTGTCGGCCAACTGGCGCAAGGCGGGATCATGGCGCAGCTGCAACACCAGCCGCTCCGGTGCGAAGGCAAAGAGCTCGCGGCGTTCGTCGACATACGCGAGGTTGAGCGGGCCCCACGCCGGGGCGGCGTTCGGCGCCGCTGGCATCAGTCGCACGGCAATGGTGTCGCGCACCACGTCGACGATCGCCGTCGCGGGTCCGCCGCCGAGGAACTGGCGTGTGTTGCGCCAGGCGCGGGTGGTGTAGTCGCGCAGCTCGACATTCCGCTCGTACGACGGCAGGTCCGCAAATTGGCGATCCGCGAAGGTGGTGCGCGCTCACTGCGTCATCATGCCGAGCCGAAGCGAGCGGATGCCGCGGAGCGCCGAGCCGCCACCCATCCGGGCGATGGTGCGGTCGAGAGCGCGGCGGCAGGTGCCGGCACCTGCGCCGAGTCCGACGAACGGCATTCCGACAAGAAGCAACCTCAGGAGCAGGGCGGTGCGTCGCCATGGGGCCTCAAGGGGAGAAGGTGACCAACGACAGACCATGACCGAGGGGGGGTCCGGGTTTTTGTTTTTGGTCCTCGGTGGGCGAGATCTCGACGCCTCGACCGCTCGGCCCAACGCGCCTTGGCGAGATCGCGTCCTCGCGGGGCGAACCGCGGCCCGACCGGCCTCATTTCGGCGCTAGTTTCTTCGCATGGCCTCCCCGAACGCCTCCCCCTGCGCCCCGCGCCGCCACCGGCGCTGCTCCCGGTCGTCTTCGGCGCGACCACGCTGCTGACGGCGGCTCAGGGCCATCTCCCGCGCAAGGCCTCGGGCGAGGCGGCGAAGCTCGGCGATGTCCTCGCCGTCGGGGCGGCGACCTGGGTCGGCTGGTTTTGCGCCGCCCCGCTGATCATCGCACTCGGTCGACGGGTCCCGTTCAGCCGGACCACGTGGCTGCGTGCGACGGTGGTCCATACGTTGGCAATGACCGTCTGCTACGTCGTCTCGGTGTTCGTGCTGATTTGGATCTCCCTGCAGCTCCTGTCGCCAACAGAAGCCCTGACGCGCGAGATGATCACGCGCACGCTCCTCACCTCGTCGCGACTCTCGCTGGCGATCTTCACCTACGTCACCATCCCAGACCCGACCACGTGCTGCTGACGCGTGAGGCGCTGCGGCTCCGCGAACTGCAGGCCTCGCGGCTCGAAGCCACCGCGACGCAGGCCCGACTCGACGCGCTGGCCGCGCGGCTCGAACCGCACTTCCTCTTCAACGCGCTGCAATCGGTGAGCGCGCCCATCGACAGCGACCCGGCGCGCGCCCGCACCATGCTGGCCCAGATCGGCGACTTGTTGCGCGATGCCCTCGCCGCGCCCGAGTCGGGCGAGGTGTCGGGTGCACGAGGAGCGTCGGTCCCGGGCGCTACCTCGCGATCGAGGAGACGCGCTTTGCCGATCGGCTGCATGTGGAGTGGGCGGTCGCGCCCGACACCGAGGCGGTGATGGTGCCGCGCTTCCTGCTGCAACCGATCGTCGAGAATGCGCTGCGCCACGGCCTCGCGGTCCTCCCCGAGGGTGGTCGGCTGCGGATCACCGCCACGCGCGAGCCGCAGTGCCTGCGGCTCATCGTCTGGAACGACGGCGCGCCGCCCCCTGCGACGCCGCGTGAGGGGGTCGGGTCTCGCGACGACGCGGGAGCGACTCGCCGCACGCTACGGTGTCGCGGGCTCGCTGACGCTCCGCGCGGTTCAGAGGCGGGTGGCGTCGAGACGGTCATCGAGCTCCCGGCGTGAGCACCATGCGCGTCGTGGCCGCCGACGACGAGCCACTGCTGCTCGCCGACCTCGTGCGCCTCCTCCCCGCGCCAGCCCGACGTCACGGTGGTGGGTGAGGCGAAGAACGGCCTCGAAGTCCTCGACCTCGTCGACCGCACTCACCCCGATGCGCTCTTCCTCGACATCCGCATGCCGGGGCTCGACGGCCTCGGCGTCGTCGCCGAACTCGACCCCGCCCACGCCCCTGCCGTCGTCTTCGTAACCTCGTTCGATGAGTATGCCGTGCAGGCGTTCGAGGCACAGGCTGTGGACTACCTCTTGAAGCCCTTCGACCCCGCCAGGCTCGCCAAGGCGGTCGATCGGGTGCGGGGCGGATCGGCCGGGATCAGGGCGAGGCCCTGCACGGAGCATCGCCGGGCTCGCCGCACGGCAGTTGGTCGCCCCGGTGGAGTACCTCGAACGGATCGCGGCGCGTGGGGTCGGCCGCCGACGACCGTCCTTGAGGTCGCCGACATTCGCTGGATCGAAGCGGCCGACAACTACGTCCGGCTGCATACCGCAGAGGGCGTCCACCTCTCCTGCCGGACCATGCGCGATCTCGAGGCCCTCCTCGACCCGAAGCGCTTCGCCAGGATCCACCGCTCCGCCATCGTCGCCCTGCGGCTGGTCCGTGAGCTGCGCCCCCTGGGCGACGGCGACCAGGAGCTCCTGCTGGAGGGCGGCGGCCGCCTGGTTCTCACCCGCTCCTACCGCGACGCCTTCGAGGCACGCTTTGGCGGGGTGGCCTGACCCCACGGCGTTCTTCAGTCCCCCTCGGCGCTGCCTGCCGTTGCCCCCCGCCGCCTCGGCCCGTAGCTTCGCTGGATATGTCCCCGTATCCTGGCGCCGCCCCCGATCCTTGGTCGGCTGCCCTTGCCGCGTCGGTCGCCGAGCCGACCCCCGAGACTGAACCCCCGCCCCGCGGCCGCCGAGGCCGTGACGCCGGGGCGAGTCGCCGTGGTCACGGGCGGCGCCACCGGCCTGGGACGCACCATCGCCCTCGAGTTCGGCCGGCTGGGGTACCGCGTCGCCTTCTGCTGGTTCGAGATGGGCGGGCGGGATGTCGAGGCCACCGCGCTGATGACCGAGGCGACGCTCACGACGATGGGGTGCGAGGTCTACGCGGCGCGGTGCGACGTGCGCGACCGTGCCCAGGTCGAGGCGTTCATCGCCGAGGTGGTGCGCCGCTTCGGCACGGTCGATTGCCTGGTCAACAATGCCGGCATCGCCCGCGATGGCGCGCTGTGGCGGATGACGGACGAGGCGTGGACCACCGTCTTCGACACCAACGTGGCTGGCGCCTTCCATTGCGTGGCGGCCTGCGCCCCCCACTTCCGCCGGCAGCACTGGGGCAAGGTCGTCAACATCTCGGCGCACCAGGCCGCGCGTCCCGGCTTCGGGGTCGCCAATTACGCGGCTAGCAAGGCAGCGCTGGAAGGCTTCACGCGGGCGGCCGCGGTCGAGCTCGGCCCCTCGAATGTGAATGTCAACGCGGTCGCCCCGGGCTTCGTGCACACCGAGCGCCTCGACGAGCTGCCCTCGGACGTCATTGAGCGGGCCCAGAAGCGCGCCGTGCTGGGCCGGCCTGGCGGAGCCGGAGGACCGTCGCCGCGGTCATCGCCTTCCTCTGTTCCGATGCGGCACGCCACGTGACCGGGCAAGTCATCGCCGTAGACGGCGGGCTCTCGCTGGAATAGCTTTCCGCGGTGAAATTCCCCGCCTCCCACCATCCTGCGCTGCTTCTTGCTGCCATGCTCCTCTGCGTGGCGGCGCCAGCCTGCGCACAGGCCACCAAGGAAGCGAAGGAACCGAAGCTCGCGCCGGCCCCGGCGCTGTTGTTGTCGCCGCTCGCCGGGCAGTCGATTCCGGTGCTGCCGGTGACCTACTCGTCGTCGATTCGGCAGCGGGTTCGGGCATGCCGACCGATCTGCACAGCCGGTTGCGCTGGGCCGACTCGCTCATCGGCGAGGTGCTGCAGATGCGCGGCCCCGAGGTGACGTGGCTGTTGGGCGAGGAACTGCGCCGCATCGCGCGCCGCGCGCCGGGCACCATCAACGATCCCGACAAGATGGGACAGGCGATGCCCGGGCCGACGGCCTCAAGCGCATCCCGATCCGCTCTTCTCGCAGATGCGGATGCTCGCCGCGCTCACCAACGGCCGCCAGGTGATGGTGCCTGCAGCGGTCCGCTTCCAGGCCATGCCGGCCGGCATCCGCGCCGAGGTGGTGCTGGTGCTGGCTGATGCCCGGAGCGGTGCGCTGCTCTGGCGCAGCACGCCGTTCGCGATTGCGGCCACGCCGTCGGCTGCCCTCGCGGCCGCCGTCGCCAGGATCCTCCCGATTTCAACTGAGTTCATGACGCATTCCATCACGCTCATTCCCGGCGACGGCATCGGCCCCGAAGTCACCGATGCCACGCTGCAGGTGCTCGCGGCCACCGGCCTTTCGTTCGCGTGGGACCGGCAGCTTGGCGGGATGGCCGCGGTCGAGGCCACCGGCGATCCGATGCCCGAGGCGACGCTCGACTCGATCCGTCGCACCAACCTCGCGCTCAAGGGCCCGCTGACCACGCCGGTCGGCGGCGGCTTCCGCTCGGTCAACGTCGCGCTCCGGAAGGAGTTCGCCCTCTTCGCCAACGTGCGGCCCGCGAAGACCATCGTCCCCGGGGGCCGCTTCGACGGCATCGACATCGTGCTGGTGCGCGAGAATCTCGAGGGGTTGTACATCGGGCAGGAGCGCTACGTCGAGGTCAACGGCGATCCGCACGGCCAGGCGGAGTCGGTGGCGATCGTGACGCGCGCCAACTCGGAGCGGGTGATTCGGTACGCGTTCGAGTACGCGGTGCGCCATGGCCGCAAGAAGGTGTCGCTGGTGCACAAGGCGAACATCCTCAAGTTCACCACTGGCCTCTTCCTCGAGATCGGCCGCGAGATCGCCAAGGAGTACGAGGGACGCATCGCGTTCAACGACCTGATTGTCGACAACGCCGCGATGCAGCTGGTGCTCAAGCCGGAGCAGTTCGACGTGATCGTGACGACGAATCTCTTCGGCGACATCCTCTCGGACGAGATCAGCGGCCTGGTCGGCGGCCTTGGCCTCGCCCCGGGCGGCAACATCGGCGAGACGGCGGCGATCTTCGAGGCGGTGCATGGCTCGGCCCCGGACATCGCGGGGCAGGGGCTCGCCAATCCCTCGGCGCTGATCCTCGCCGCGGCGATGATGCTCGACCATATTGGCGAACAGGTGGCGGCCGACCGAGTCCGCGCGCGCTGGTCGTCGCCACGATCGTCGCCGACGGGGTCCGCACCTGCGACCTCGGCGGCAGCGCATCCACCCAGGAGTTCGGCCGTGCCGTCGCCGCTCGGGTGGCCTGAGGTCCCCTGCAGCGATTGCGGGCGACGGGTGCCCGACATCGACTTCAACGAACGGTGCCCGGATTGCCAGAAGCGCTGGCGGCGTCGGGTCACGGGGTGGCCCGTCGTGCGGCCCTGGTTGGTGGGGCGGTCACGGCGGCGTGGAGCCTGATACGCCCAGCGACGTCTCCCGAAGGCCAGTGGTATGCCGTGACCGCCGTTCCGGTGGTCGCCGTCCTGGTCTACAAGATTGCCGGCCGCGTGGCCGAGGAGATGCTGCGATGACCCGATCCCTGCGATTTCCGATGCTGGCGCTGGTGGCGCCCGCGACGCTGGTGGCGCAACAACCGGCGGATGCCCCCCCTCCGTCACCCTCTTCAATTCCGGCCGCGTGCTGATCCGTCGCACGCTCCCGGCCGCGATCGCCGCCGGCACGTCGACGGTGTCGCTGCCGCTCGGGATCTTCGAGCCGGCATCGCTGATGCTCCTCGAGCCGGGCGTGAAGCTCGGCCGCGTCTCCTTCGACGGTGCGTCGACGGAAGAGGCGCTGCTGCGGCGGCACATCGGCGAGGAGTTCCAGTTCGAGCGCAGATGGGAACGGCACTCTGGATCACTCCGCGCCGGGTTGATCGCACTGCAGCCGGAGCGGTGGCAGGTCGGCGGCGCGAATCGTCTTCGGGCGCCCCGGCCAGATCCGTTGGGAACCGTCCCGCGTGCCGGCGACGCCGGTCAGCGACCTGACGCTCACCAGTGACCGGGCGCGCAGCAGCGTGAAGATGATGTACGCCACGAGCGGCGCGTCGTGGGGCGTCTCCTACTCGCTCATCCTCGGCGCGGCCGGTCGGATCGAAGGGGCGGCGTCGATCATGAGCGGTACGCTCGACCTGGCGAATGCCGAGGTGCAGTTGCTCGCCGGGGACATTGGTGTGCAGGCACCGAGCCGGTCGCCTCAGGCGTACGCGATGGCGGCCAAGGGTCGCGGGTCGCACGATCAACGCCTTCGACGATGTCCGCGCCGTCTCAGGAAGCGGTCGGCGAGGCGCGGCTCTACACGTTGCCGGGGCGGATCACCTTCACGCCCGGGACGCAGCTGGTCACGCCGCTCTTCGACCCGACGCCGGCTCGCGCCGAGCGGCGCTTCACGGTGTCAGGCGGCATTCCGTTCTGGGGCGGCTTCGCGCAGGAAGAGGATGAACGCGAGGTGCCGGTCGCGGTCACGTACCGCCTCGAGCGGAAGCTCGGCACGACCTTCGGCGACCTCCCGCTCCCGGTGGCGGCGTGCAGGTCTTCGACACCGACAAGGCGGGGCGGCTGCAGTTGATCGGGATGGGTGCGATCGGCCACACCGCACCTGGAGAGGAGCTCAACGTCTCGACCGGGACCGCGTTCGACGTGACGGCCAAGCGGACGCAGACGGCGTTCACGACCACGCGCAGCACGGCGCCAAACACCAATCGCACCATCGCGATGGCGTCGTATCGCGTCGACCTGCAGAACGCCAAGGACTCGGCGGTGGTGGTCGAGGTGCGCGAGGATCGCGGCGGCGAGTGGTCGATCGTCGAGAGCTCGGTGCCGGTGCAGAAACGCTCGGCGACCCGCGCCGTCTTCCCGGTGACGGTGCCGGCCAAGGGGAAGGCGACGTTGACCTACCGCGTGCGCGTGGTCTGGTGACCCCCATCACGCTGCTGCAGTGCTCCGACCTGCATTTCGGTCGGGACGCCGACTTGGCACAGGTGGCCGGGCTCGAAGCCCTGGCCACCGCCCTGTCGCCGTCGGCGGTCGTCATCGCCGGCGACCTGACGCAGCGTGCCCGGCACGGTGAGTTCCAGCGCGCGCTCGACTTCGTGCAAGCGATGCGCCGAATCGCCCCGACGCTGGTGGTGCCCGGCAACCACGATGTCGAGTGGTGGACCACACCATTCGACGTCATCGGCGCGGCCGCGAAGTACGAGAAGTACACCCGCTACTTCGGCGTCGACCTCACGCCGACGCTGGTCATCGAAGGCGCGGTGCTCTGCGGCGTGCTGACCTCGTACGGCGTCACCGCCGGCTCGATGACGTACAACCTGAACGACATGGCGGTGAAGGGGCACCTGCCGGCGCGGGAAACCGAACGCGCCGGCACCCGCTTCGCGGAAGAAGGCCCGGAGTTGCTGCGCGTCATGGTCATGCATCAGAACCTGCTGCGCGGCCGCATTTCGCAGCGCATGGGACTGGCCCGCTGGCGCGCGGCCTGGCGCCAGGTGATGGGCGCCGGCACCGACCTGGTGCTCTGCGGTCACGATCATGAAGAGGGCGCCGGCACGCTGCCCAACGGCGTCATCGTCGCCACCTCGAGTACCCACACGTCACGCACCCGCGGTCATCGTCCGTCGGCCTGCAACGTCATCACCGCCGACGACGAGTCGATCACCGTGCGTCACTATCTCTGGGAAGCGGCCCTCGGCCTCTTCCAGCCCGGCCCCGAACACGCCTTTGCTCGGCCACGCGTCGCCGACCCCGCTGCCGCCCGTGGCTGAGGTCGCCGAACGTCTCGGAAGCCTCGCCGCCGAGCCACAGCTCTCCCTCGGACTCGATGTCGATCCCGAACGCGCGCTGCCCGATCGTCTCTTCCGCCTCGGTCTTGCGCCCGGCACCATGGTCACACTGACGCGCAATCGCACCGTGCTGGTGAGCCATCATCCGCGCTACGGGCTCCGGCTGCACGCGGGCTATGCGTGGGCACCGGATGACGTCCTCTCGGCGATCCTCACCTTCCTGCGACCGCGCGTCTCGAAGGCGGAACGCCTCGTCGCGCGGCGCCGCTTCCTCGCCTTTCCCGTCGACCGCCACGCGCCGTCGCGGGTCACGCCGCATCGTGGCCCGCGCCCCGTCGCGCCGGAACACGAAGTCATCATCGGCCGGCTGATGCGGCTGCACGAGATCCTCAACGCCCGGCACTTCCAGGGCGCGCTCGGCACCATCCCGATCCGCCTCTCCGACCGGATGTCGACGCGCCTGGGTGAGTTCCGCGCCGATCACGACGGTCGCCCCGTCGAGATCACCCTCTCCCGGCGTCACGTCCGCCGCGACGGCTGGCCCGCCGCGACCGAGACGCTGCTGCACGAGATGGTGCACCAATGGCAGTGCGAGACAGGCCACCCGCTCGACCACGGCGTCTCCTTCCGCCGGAAGGCGAAGGAAGTGGGGATCCGACCGAACGCCACGGCGCCGGCGGGGTATCCCTCGCATCTCGATCTCTACGGAACGATTGCATGAAGCCGCTCGCCCCGCTCCATCCCGCGCCCCTGCCGGCTTTCCGGCAGGTGGACCTGATGAACACCGAGTCGCTGCTGACCGCGGAGGAGCGCGCCCTCCGTGATCGGGTTCGCGCCTGGGTCGACACGGCGCTGATGCCGAACATTTCGCAGTGGTACTTCGACGGCGTCTTCCCGCATCACCTGGTTGGCGAGATGGCCGGGCTCGGGCTGCTCGGACCGACCATCCCGGCGGAGTACGGCGGTCCGGGGCTGTCGGGCGTGGCGTACGGACTCATCATGCAGGAACTCGAGCGCTGCGACTCCGGCATACGCTCGTTTGCCTCGGTGCAGAGCTCGCTGGTGATGTATCCGATCTGGGCCTTCGGGTCGGAAGCACAGAAGCAGTCGTGGCTGCCGAGGATGGCGCGTGGTGAAGTCATCGGCTGCTTCGGCCTCACCGAGCCGGAGTTCGGCAGCAATCCCGCCGGAATGATCGTCAACGCCGACGAGACTGCCGACGGCTGGACGCTGCACGGCACCAAGAAGTGGCTCTCCAACGGGCCGTCGGCGCATGTGGCCGTGGTCTGGGCCAAGACGAACGGTTCCGACGACCCGAAGAGCATCCGTGGCTTCCTCGTCCCGACGAACACGCCCGGGGTCACGGTGCACCGCGTCGACGACAAGCACTCGCTCCGCGTCTCGGAGTCGAGTGCGATGACCTTCGACCAGGTGAAGCTGTCGAAGGACGCCCTCCTTCCGGGTTCGGGCGGGGTGAAGAGCCCGCTGATGTGCCTCACCCAGGCGCGCTACGGGATTGTCTGGGGCGCATTGGGTGCCGCCCTCGCCTGCTTCGACGAGGCGCTCCAGTACGCCTTGCAGCGCGAGATGTTCGGCAAGCCGATCGCCGGCACGCAGCTGCAGCAGGAGCGGCTCGCCGAGATGGCGACGAAGGTCACCAACGGACAGCTGCTCGCGCTGCAGCTGGGCCGCCTCAAGGACCAGGACGCCATGACCCCGGTGCAGGTCTCGCTCGCCAAGCGGCACAACGTCGACATGGCGTGCGACGTGGCCCGCGAGGCCCGCCGCCTCCTGGGGGCCAACGGCATCCTCGGCGGCTGGCACGCCATGCGCCACATGGCCAACCTCGAAAGCGTCTACACCTACGAGGGGACCCATGACATGCACACGCTGATCGTGGGGCAGGAGCTGACCGGGATCCCCGCCTATCGTTGAGATGTGAAACGTGCGTCACTGAAACGCAATCGTGGGTCACCTTTCACCGTTCACGTTTCACGTCCCGAGTTGCCCCCCTCACCCCTCACCCCTCACCCGACTAAATTGGCCCCCGCACCCTCTCGGAGGCCGTATTTCATGGCAGGTTCGTCGGAATTCACTGGGGTCGACTTCTACGACATGGACGCCCTCCTCTCGGAGGAAGAGCGCGCCGTGCGCGATACCGTGCGCTCCTGGGTCGACGACCAGCTGATGCCGGTCATCGGGGAGTGTTACCTCGAGGGCCGGTTCCCGAAGCAGTTGATCCCCGGGATGGCCGAGCTGGGGCTCTTTGGCGCCAATCTGCCCGAGGAATACGGCTGCGCCGGGCTGAACAACGTCGCCTACGGCCTGATCATGCAGGAGCTCGAGCGGGGCGACAGCGGCATCCGCTCCTTCGCCTCGGTGCAGGGTGCTCTGGTCATGTACCCGATCTACGCCTTCGGGAGCGAGGAGCAGAAGAAGCATTGGCTGCCGAAGCTCGCTGCCGGCACCGAGATCGGCTGCTTCGGGCTGACCGAGCCCGACTACGGCTCGAACCCCGGCGGGATGATCACCACTGCGCGCGAGACCGCCGACGGCTGGGTGCTCAACGGCACCAAGATGTGGATCACCAACGGCTCGCAGGCCACCGTCTCGATCATCTGGGCCAAGACCGGCGACATCGACGACCAGAAGAGCATTCGCGGCTTCATCGTGCCGACCAACACCCCCGGCTTCACGGCGAAGGACCAGAAGGGGAAGCTCTCGCTGCGCGCCTCCGACACCAGCGAGCTGCACCTCCAGGACGTCCACGTCCCGAAGGAGGCGTTGCTGCCGAACTCCGGTGGGCTCAAGAGCCCGCTGATGTGCCTCACGCAGGCGCGCTACGGCATCGCCTGGGGCGGGGTCGGCGCGGCGATGGCGTGCTACGACGAGGCGCGCCGCTACGCCGCGAACCGGGTGATGTTCGGCAAGCCGATCGCCGGGACGCAGCTGCAGCAGGAGCGCCTGGCCGAGATGCTGACCGAGATCACCAAGGCGCAGCTGCTCGTGCTGCAGCTCGGCCGCCTCAAGGACGAGGGGAAGGCCACGCCGTCCCGCGTCTCGCTCGCCAAGCGCAACAACGTCAACATGGCGTGCGAGTGCGCCCGCGAAGCCCGCCGCCTGCTCGGCGGCAACGGCATCCTGGTCGAGTATCACTCGATGCGTCACATGGCGAACCTTGAGAGCGTGTACACGTACGAGGGGACGCACGACATGCATTCGTTGATTTTGGGGCAGGAGATTACGGGGATCGCTGCATACTGATGGTTCAGTAAGAGTCGTTAGTCGTTAGTCGTTGGTCATTGGAGTGGTCCCCTCATTTCGCGGGATTCGCTCAGAATGACACCCCTAACGACCAACGACTAACGACTAACGACTTTCTTTCAGCAGGGAGCTCCACGCACGTGAAAATTGCCATCTGCCTCCGCCGCGTCCCCGATACGACCGCGAAGATCGCGATCGCGTCGAACGGCACGTCGATCGACGAGACCGGGGTGAAGTTCGTCCCGAATCCGTATGACGAATACGCCCTCGAGGCCGGAATCGCGCTGCGTGATGCCGCGGGTGCCGGCGAGACCGTCGTGATCGCCTTCGGCGGCGACGCCGTGCAGGAGACGATGCGGACGGCGCTCGCGATGGGCGTGGACCGTGGCGTGCACCTGCAGGGGACGCCGTCGGCCGACGGCCTCGCCAACGCGCGCGTGCTCGCCGACCACCTGCGGGACGGCGGCTACGACCTGATCCTCTTCGGCAAGGTCGCCGTCGATGACTATGGCCAGCAGACCGGCGCCATGGTGGCCGAGTTGCTTGGCCGGCCCTGTGCGACCGCGATCACCGCGCTCGTCGTCGAGGGCGGCACCGCAAAGGTCACGCGCGAGGTCGAGGGCGGGGTCGAGTCGGCGCACTGCGCGCTGCCGGCTGTCTTCACCTGTGACAAGGGGCTCAACACGCCGCGTCTCCCCGGCCTCAAGGGGATCATGGCCGCCAAGAAGAAGCCGCTCGACATCGTGCCGACCACGGCCGGTGATTCGCGCGTCACCATCGTCTCGCTCGCGCTGCCGCCGGAGCGCCAAGCGGGGCGGATCGTCGGCGAAGGGGCGGCCGCCGTGCCGGCCCTGATGGCCGCACTCACGACTGAAGCGAAGGTGCTCTGACCATGGCCGACATTCTCTGTGTGATCGAACAGCGGGGCGGCGCGGTCCGGAAGGGCGCCAATGAACTCCTCACGGCGGCGCGCCAGCTCGCCGACCAGCTCGGTGGGCGCGTCGACGCGCTGGTCTGCGGTGTCGGCAGCGTCAATGGCATCGACGCCCTCGGCGCCGCAGGCGCGGACCGTGTCCTCACCGCCTCGCACGATGCCTTTGCGCAGTACGCGCCCGAGGCGATCGTCGCGACGGTGCAGTCGGTGGCCGGGCAGTACGCGGCGGTGCTCCTCGCCGCGACGGCGACCGGCAAGGACCTCGCGCCGCGCCTCGCCGCCGCGATCGACGCCCCGTGCGGGATGGATGTGACCGCCGTGACCGCGGTGAACGGCGCCGTGCGCGTCGTGCGCCCGGTCTATGCCGGCAAGGCGATCCAGACGCTCGAGTTCAGCGGCACCGCCGTGGTCGCCGTGCGGCCGGGCGCCTATCCCGCCGCCGCCTCGGGCAAGGCCGGCGCCGTGGAGTCCGTGGCGGTGCCGGCGTTCACGCCGCGGCTCACGGTGACCGGTATCGCCGCGCCGGAGAAGGCGACGCTCGATGTGGCCGAGGCGCGCGTGGTGGTGGCCGGTGGCCGCGGCCTCGGCGAGCCGCAGCACTTCGGGCTGCTCGAGGCATTGGCTGCGGCGTTCGGGGGCGAGGCCGCCGTCGGCGCGTCGCGTGCGGTGGTCGATGCCGGCTGGATCGAGCATGGCGCGCAGGTCGGCCAGACCGGAAAGACGGTCGCGCCCGAGCTCTACATCGCGGTCGGCGTGTCGGGCGCCATTCAACACCTCGCCGGGATGCGCACGGCGCGCACGATTGTCGCGATCAATCGGGACAAGGACGCACCGATCTTCAAGGTGGCCGACTACGGCATCGTGGGCGACCTCTTCGAGGTGGTTCCCGCGTTGACCGCGGCGGTGAAGGCAGCCAAGGGGCAGTAGCGGTTGTCGCGTCCCCTCGTCGTCGGCACCGGCATCGCCGGGCTCTGGTCTGCCTGGCGACTCGCTTCGGAGGGCCATGCGGTCCTCCTGGTGACGAAGGGGACGCTGGCCGACTCGAACACGGCGTGGGCCCAAGGGGGAATTGCGGTTGCCATGGGCGACGGCGATTCCCCCGCGTCGCATGCGGCCGACACGATCGCCGCGTCCGGCGGGCTCACCGATCCGGAGGCCGTCGACGTCCTCGTCAATGAAGGCCCCGATCGCATTCGCGAGCTGCTTGGCCTCGGTGCCGAGTTCGATCGGGCGCCCGATGGGTCGCTCCGCTTCGGGCTGGAGGCGGCCCACTCGCACGCGCGGATCATCCATGCCGAGGGCGATCGGACGGGGGCGGTGCTCGTGGCGGCGCTCAGTCGGGTGGTACGCGCCGACCCGCGCATCGAGCTGCGCGAGTCCACCCGCGTCCGCCGCCTGGTGATGCACGAAGGTCGCGTGATCGGGGCGATCCTCCTCGACACCGATGGTGACGCCACGGCGGTGGCCGCGCCCGCCGTGATTCTCGCGACCGGCGGCGTGGGGCAGCTCTTCGAGGTGACCACCAATCCGCCCGTGGCGACCGCCGACGGCTGGGCCCTTGCCTCGGCGGTCGGCGCCGAGCTGAAGCACATCGAGTTCCTGCAGTTCCACCCGACCGCATTGCACCTGCCGGGCGTCAATCCGGCGCCGCTCCTCACCGAGGCGTTGCGCGGTGCCGGCGCCTTGTTGGTCGATGGCGCCGGGCGACGCTTCGCCTTCGATGCCGACCCGCGCGGTGAACTCGCCCCGCGCGACATCGTGGCGCGCGCCGTGGCCGGTCCGTCGTTGCGGGGCGAGGCCTTCCTCGACGCGCGGCACATCACCGACGTCGAGTCGCGCTTCCCCGGCGTCGCGGCGCTGGTGGCCCACCACGGCCTCTCGCTCAGCGCGGACCTCCTGCCGATCGCGCCCGCGATGCACTACGCCATGGGGGGCATCCGGACCGACCTCGATGGCGCCTCGACCGTCCCGGGACTCTGGGCCGTTGGCGAATGTGCCCAGACCGGTGTGCACGGCGCCAATCGACTCGCGTCCAACTCCCTGCTCGAAGGGCTGGTCTTCGCCGATCGTGCCGGCCGTGCCGTGAGCACCGAATTGGCGGCACGGGCCTGGCGCCCGGCGTCATTCGCTCCGGCACCCGACGATGCCGACCATGGCCCGGAGCAGGGCGGTGGCGCGCTGCTGACGGCAATGCGTCGCTGCATGACGCACGATGTCGGCCTGTTGCGCACCGAGCACGGACTCGCCGAAGCGGAACTCGCGCTGGCCGACCTGCGCGACGCCGTGCCGCCAGGCGCCTGGCACGTCGCCGACCAGCTTCGCATCGCCCTGCTGATCGCGCGGGGCGCACGCCGCCGCCGCGAGAGTCGCGGTGGGCATCGCCGCACCGACTTCCCGAACCCGCGGAGTACCTCGTGACGAAGGCCTTGCCCGTCATCGAAGCCGGCACCGATTCGCCCGAGCAGATCGTCGCCCTCCAGGCGGAGATTCGCGCCCTTGCCGTCGAGAAGCACGCGATCATCCTCGCCCACAACTATCAACGGGCCGAGGTCCAGGATGTGGCGCACTTCGTCGGCGACTCGCTCGGCCTCTCGCGGCGTGCCGCCGGCGTCACCGAAGATGTGATCGTCTTCTGCGGCGTGCACTTCATGGCCGAGACGGCCAAGGTGCTGGCACCGGAGAAGGCGGTGCTGCTGCCGGACCTCGATGCCGGCTGCTCACTCGCCGACACGATCACGCCGGAGGAAGTGCGTGGCTGGCGTCAGGACTTTCCGGACTATGTCGCGGTCGGGTACGTCAACACCACCGCGGCGGTGAAGGCGGAACTCGACTACTGCTGCACCAGCGGCAACGTCCTCGAGGTGATCGACGCGATCCCCGAGGAGAAGGGCATACTCTTCCTCCCCGACATGTTTCTCGGGGCGCATGTCCGCCGGATGCGCCCGCACCGGCGCGTCGAGGTGTGGATGGGGGAGTGCCACGTGCACGCCGGGATCGACATCGCCAACCTCGAGGCGGCGCGCGCCGCGCACCCCGGCGCCGAAGTGCTGGTGCATCCCGAGTGCGGCTGTGCCTCGCGCCTCCTCTATCGGATGGCCGATGGCGACCTGCCGCCCGAGGGGATCCACATCGCCTCGACGGAAGGAATGATCCAGCTCACCAAGACGCTCGCGGCCGACACCTTCATCATCGCGACCGAGACGGGGATCATCCACCGGATGGAACAGATGGCACCCGGGAAGACGTTCGTTGCGGCCGATCGCGCCGCCGAGTGTGCCTACATGAAGACGATCACGCTGCAGGACGTGCGCGATGCGTTGCGGCATCACCAGTACGAGATCGACGTGCCGGCCGAGATTCGTACCCGCGCGAAGCTCGCCATCGACCGGATGGTGGCGCTCGGTGCGTGATCCCCGCGCGCCGGGTGTGGTGGCCGCCGACGCGGCGCGCGTCGCCGCGCTCGCCCTGGCCGAGGATGGCATCGTGGATGTCACCTCCAGCGTCACCATCGCCGAGGGACAGCACGGTGTCGGCGTGATCGAGGGCCGTGCGCCGCTGGTGGTCGCCGGCCAGGCGTACGCCGATGCCGTCGTCGCGGCGTGCGGGCTCGATCCTGTTGCCTGGTCCGTCACGGATGGCGACCGCCTCGCCGGGCCCATGGTGCTCGGCACGATGCGCGGTCCGCTCCGTGCGATCCTCCGCGCCGAGCGTCCGCTGCTCAATCTGCTCCAGCGCGCCTGCGGCATCGCCACGATGACGCGGCAGTATGTCGACGCCGTCGCAGGGACGAACTGCCGGGTGCTCCACACGCGGAAGACCACTCCGGGACTCCGCACCTTCGAGGTCGCCGCGGTGCTCGCCGGCGGTGGCGCGCTGCACCGCACGGACCTGGCCACGACCCTGATGGTGAAGGACAATCATTGGCAGGCGTTGCGCGCCTCGGGGCGGAGTCTCGCCGGCGCGTTGGCCGAGGCGGCGGCTGGCGGGGTGACCGGGCTCCAGGTCGAGGTCGAATCGATCGAGCAGCTCGACGAGGCGGTCGGGGCCGGGGCGACCCGGCTCCTGATCGACAACCAGACCCCGGAAACGGTGGGCGAATGGGCCGCCAGTGCCCGCGCCGTCCGCCCCACCCTCGAGATCGAGGCCACCGGGGGCATCACCCTCGCCACGATCCGGGCCTATGCGTTGGCCGGGGCGGACTTCGTGTCGACCGGGGCGCTGACGCATTCGGTGGTGGGGGCGGATCTGGGGCTGGAAATTCGATGATCGATAATCGATGGTCGATCATCGATCATCGAATCGCCCCTATATTTACGGCTTAACCCTGTTCCGGAGCTCCCCCCGTGGGCGTTGTCCTCCCCGTTCGCCACCAGCCGTCGCTCCCCGCCACCATGATCCGGGCGGAGACGCCCCATCCCGAGGCGATCGAGCTCGATGTCCTGGTGGTCGGGGCCGGCCCCGCGGGGCTGTCGTGCGCCATCAAGCTGGCGCAGGCGAATCCGGAGCTCGCCATCGGCGTGCTCGAGAAGGCTGGCGCCCTGGGGGAGCATTCGCTCTCCGGTGCCGTCATCAACCCCTCGGCCTTCCGCGCCCTCTTTCCCGACCTGAAGGATGCGGACTTTCCCTTCCGCCAGCCCGTGGCCGGTGAAGCGGTCTACTACCTGACCGAGGGGGGCGCGACCAAGCTGCCGACGCCGCCGACGATGAGGAACCACGGCAACTTCGTCTGCTCGCTCTCCGAGGTCGTCCGCTGGCTCGGCGACAAGGCGGAGGCGATGGGGATCAACATCTTCCCCGGTTTCCCGGCCGAGTCGCTGCTGGTCGACGGCAAGCAGGTGATCGGCGTGCGCACCACGCCGGGCGGCCTGGATCGTGACGGACAACCGACGGATGTTTTTCAGGAGACGACCGACCTCACCGCGCGCGTGGTGGTGCTCGCCGAGGGATCGCGGGGTCCGCTGTCGCAGGCATGGCGCGAGTGGCAGGGGGTGAGCTCGCCGAATCCGCAGATCTTCGCGCTTGGCGTGAAGGAAGTCTGGGAGGTCACCAAGCCGCTCGACCGCGTCATCCACACGCTGGGCTGGCCGCTGCCGAGCAACGCCTTCGGTGGCTCGTGGTGCTATCCGATGGGGCCGAATCAGGTCTCGATCGGACTCGTCGTCGGCCTCGACTATCACGACGCCTCGCTCGACGTGCACGAGTCGCTGCAGCGGATGAAGCTGCACCCGCTCTTCAAGGCGATCCTCACCGGCGGCACGATGCTGGAGTGGGGCGCCAAGACGATTCCGGAGGGCGGCTTCTATTCGCTTCCCGAACGGCTCTTCGGCGACGGCGTGGTGATGATCGGCGACACCGCCGGCTTCGTCGACGTCCCATCGCTCAAGGGGATCCATTACGCGATGGAGTCGGGGATGCTGGCGGCGACGACGATCGTCCAGGCGCTGGCCACCGAGGGACGCGTGCCGGCCGAGCGGCTCGCCGGCTATGACGTTGCCGTGCGGCAGTCGCGGATCGTGAAGGACATGCACAAGACGCGCAACATGCGCCTCGCCTTCAAGGACGGCTTCATTCCCGGTGCGATCAAGGCGGGGCTGATGACGGTGACGGGCGGGGCGTTCCCCGGTGGACGGATCGCGATGCCGGCCGATGCGGAGGCGCCGCGCGCCAGTGGCCCTGGCGTGCCGTTCACGCCCGACAACGTCCTCACCTTCAGCAAGGTCGACGCCGTCTTCAAGTCGGGCAACGCCACGCGCGACTCGATTCCGTCGCACCTGATCGTCGGGCGCGACGTGACGGGTGAGGTCGCCGACTTCTATGCCGCGCTCTGTCCGGCCGGCGTCTACGAGCGCGATGGCGACACGCTGCGGGTCAACGCCCCGAACTGTGTCGACTGCAAGGCCACCGACGTGCTCGGCCCGCGGTGGACGCCACGCGAAGGGGGCAGCGGCCCCAAGTACCGGCTGATGTGACCACACCGGTCGCGCGGCGCAGCACGCTGGCCCGACTCGGCGCGTGGATCACCTCCCCGCCCGACGAGGCCTTTGCCGATGCGGCACGGGACGGCGAGCTGCTGGTGGCGCGCGTGCGCACCTGGCTCACCTTCTTCCTCCTGCTCGCCCCGATCCTCTCGCTCTTCCTCGAGCCCGGTGACGCGCAGCATTACGTCGGGCTCGGCGTCACGCTCATTGCGGTCGCCGTGGCCGTCGTGCTCGAGCGGTTCATCCAGAGCCACACCTATCGGCAGGGGATCGCCTTCGTCTCGTCCACCGTGGACGTCTCGCTGGTGTCGATGTCGCTCTTCGCGTTCTGGCTGGTGCAGCGCCCGATCATCACCACCAACTCGCGCGTGGTCTGGGAAGCGTACCTGATCGCCATTGCCGCCTCGGCGCTGCGCTACGACCAGCGCGTCACGCTGGTGACCGGCATCATGGCGGCGGCCCAGCACATCGGCCTGTCGGTGCTCACCTGGGCCACGCACCGCGGCGACGGCCTGCTCGTGGGCAGCGAGGAGTACGGTGCCTTCTCCTGGGCCGCGCAGGTGTCGCGACTGGTGATCATCGGCGCGATGACCGTCGTCGCGCTCTCGATTGTCGGCCGCACGCAGCGCCTGCGGCGGATGAGCACCAACGACCGACTCACCGGCCTCTTCAACCGGCTCTACGCCGAGGAGTACCTGGTCAACGAGGTCCTGCGGACGGCGCGCACGCGGAACGCCCTCGTGGTGGCGCTGCTCGATGTCGATCGCTTCAAGGAGTTCAACGACAGCCACGGCCATGCCGCCGGTGACGCCGCGCTCCGCACGCTCGCGACGGTGCTGAAGGACCGGCTGCGGCGCAGCGACATGGTGGCACGCTATGGCGGGGAGGAGGTCCTGATCGTGCTGCCGGGTGCCGATGTCGAGAGCGCCCTCGACGCACTCGATCAGGTGCGCGTGGCCGTGGGGCTCACCGACATCACGCTGCCGAAGGGCGGGACGGCGCGGGTCCAGGTCTCGATCGGGATGGCGGCATGGGGTGTCGATGCACGCACGATGGACGGCTTGCTCGAAATCGCCGATGCCCGGTTGTATGAGGCCAAGGCAGCGGGCCG
The DNA here is from genome assembly GCA_016720805.1 of Gemmatimonadota bacterium. Classification (NCBI taxonomy): domain Bacteria; kingdom Pseudomonadati; phylum Gemmatimonadota; species Gemmatimonadota bacterium. The sequence goes on from JADKJZ010000012.1 coordinate 21,070, forward strand.
GAACCGGGTCGTCGGTCCCGGCACCGAAGGGATGCTGTCACTCTTCGAGCAGGCCTGACGCCACCAGCAGCTCGGCATTCTGGACCGCGGCACCGGCCGCGCCCCGCACCAGATTGTGCCCCAACGCGACCAGCCGCAGATGATGCAGCGGGCAGGGCCGCACGCGTCCCACCGTGACGGTCATCCCGCGGCCCCGATCGAGATCGAGCCGTGACTGCGGCCGGTCCGGGCGGTCATCCACTTCCACGGGCAGGGCCGGCGAGCTCGGCAGCGTCGGCACCGGGTCGGCCCCTCGGAAGGCGCGCAGCGTCGCGATCGCCTCGGTCGGCGTCGGTGCGGTTTCAAATTCCAGCGACGCACTCACCATGTGGCCATCGACCACCGGGACGCGATGCACCATCGCGCTGGTCACGATCTCCGCCTCGACGATCCGCTCCCCGTCCACCCGGCCCAGGATCTTCCGCAGCTCCGCCTCGATCTTCTCCTCTTCGCCGCCGATCAACGGGATCACGTTGCCGAGCAGGTCGAGCGACGGCACCCCCGGATATCCCGCGCCCGACGCGGCCTGCAGCGTGGCGACGACCGCCTTGCGGAGCCCGTAGGCACGGTGCAGCGGCGCGATCGCCGTGACCAGCGCGGCGGTCGAGCAGTTGGGGTTCACGACGATCGCACCGGTCCATCCGCGTTCACGCTGCTGACGTGCCAGCAGCGACAGGTGGTCGGCGTTGACCTCGGGGATCAGCAACGGGACGTCATCGGCCATCCGGAACGCGGACGCATTGCTCACCACGAAGACGCCCGCGTGCGCGAAGGCCGGCTCCACCTCGCGTGCCACGGAAGCGTCGAGGGCCGAGAAGGCAATCCGGACGCCGGCAATTGGCGCCACAGTCGTGAGCCGCATCTCGGCGATATGCTCGGGGAGCGGCGTCAGCTCGCGCCAGCGCACTTCGTCGCCGAAGCGCTTGCCGTCGCGCGCCGCCGAGGCGGCCAGCTGGACGATCTCGAACCAGGGATGCTCCGCGAGGAGCGCGATGAACTTCTGGCCGACGGTGCCAGTGGCGCCGAGGATGGCCACGGGGAGCTTGGTCATGGAGAGAAGCTACACCGTGGACGGTCAACGGCGAACGGTGAACGGGGGCGCGGCCAAAGGCCGCGCTGGGTGAGGAGTGAGGGGGGCGCAACGAGGAGTGAGGGGTGAGGAGTGAGGGGGACGAAACGAGGAGTGTCATCCTGAGCGAAGCCCGCGCAGCGGGCGAAGTCGAAGGACCTCTCGGAGGACGCCAGCGTCAGCACGATCTTGCGAATACGGTGGGAGTACCCTGTCGGCCCGCGTCGAGGCCATGGGGCCCTGATATGGCGCCATTCACTTGCGAATAGCGCAGCGGGGGGGGGTAGAGTAGTCGGCAGTCGCCCATGACGCGACCCCCTTCCTCCCCAGGACTCCTCATTGGCCAAGCTTCCTTCCGTCGGCTCCGAAACGCCCGACCTACGCCCAACCGTTCCAGTTTCCAAGAAATTCTTTGCCATCCTCGCTCTCGTGCTGTCGACGGCATGCGGGAGCGAGACTGTGGTCTCGCCGCCGGTTGAGGGGTACCGGTCGATTCGGACGATTGGTCGGACCGCAGAGGACCCGGCAGGAGCGATGCTGGGGGTCGGCTGCCGAGTCGCCACGGCTGCAGGCGATTCCACGACCATTCGGTTCGCCCCGCGCTCGGGCCGACCCCAGCTGTTCGACTGCGCGGGCATTGCCACTGATTCTGTCGAGGCAGCAACGCGCCGATATCTTTACGCCGCGATCGCGGCCGAGGGTGATGCCTTCCTCATGGCTGGGGTCTTCTGGCCGATCTGGCGCGAGTGGTGTGTGCCATCTGCAGGCTGGTGGCAGTCCGACGGGACATGGTACCTTCCGCCGAACGGAACCTTGGACGCCTGCGTCATGAAGTTGACATACACATACGTCGCAGATGGAGGATCGGGGGAGGAGGAGTGGCGGGAGTGGCCGCGGCTGCCGTTGCCAGGTGGTAGCGGGGGGCCTGGCGGCGGCGGAAGCAACTCTGTGACTCCGATTGCCCAGGATACCGCGAACGCCGGCGTCTCGGACTCCATGACGACGTGTGATCCCAATGATGATCCGCCGTACGCCCCGACCGGACTCGGCGATTCCGCGCGAGCTGCATTGAACAAGTTGAAATGCCTGCAAATTCTCGAAGATTCCCAATGGACGACGGTGACGACCATGCGGACGGAGGCGAATGCCTATCTACGCTCGCAGGAGTCAATGACAGATACATCTGCGGTGCGTCAATGCAGAGCGATCCTCAACGCCGTCGACACCTTGATCGCCAACCGAGGAATCTTTCTGGGCCGGGACACGACGGTGTCGGAGGGCGACCTCCGACACAATGCTCAGGGATATGACGGCAGCGGAGTCATGCACTTTGATCCGGATTACTGGAGCGCGAACAGGAAGAATGTTGGGGGACGCTGGCTGTTGTTCCAAAGCCTCCTGCACGAGGCCGTGCATGCGATCATAGCCCCCCGCGAGGGTCAAAGCGGAGCCGGCGTCATAGGCGGCCACGGTCCGAAGAACAACCCCAATCCCGCGTATGCCACGTTTGAGTATTTCAAGTTTATCGAGGTCGCCGGGCCGAACTCATGCCTCATTCCCGTCACGTGAAATGGAGTTTTGCGCTCGTCGTCCTAGCTGTCGCCCTAGGCTGCTCGCAGGCGGGACCTCCCGCACGTACTCCCGACGCGGTTGCCGAGACGGACATCGAACGGCTTCGGCTCCGCAACTATCCGAACGCACTGATGCTGTTGGGCAACTTTCTTCGGCTCCGTCAGTCCGCTATTCCGGAGGAATTCGTCACGGTCGTTTGTAACCCTCACATCCCCGTAACGGGCGAGTGGGTCAAGATGGCTGCGGAGAGACGCTGGGCCGATTCGATTGTGCGCGAGCCACAGTGTGGTCCCCTCCCCCGACCAACCGGTGCGTATCGGACGATCGTGCACCTCGACTCGATCGTCATCGGACGAGAGAGCTCATATGTTCGGGCGAGATCGCTGCGAGGGTGGAACGGAGAGGGTTCGGTCCCCTACCGCGAGTGGCTGACGGAGCGGCTCGTGTGGCACCATATGCAGATTCCAGGGCAATTCTTCTTCACGGTGTCGGGATGGAATTCAAGTCGCGACCAACCTAGGTAGCTCGTATCCCCCAGCCCTTTCGGCAAACTTTCCGCGACGCAGCCTACGCGGCCGGCATCGCCTGGGGTGCCGTGCTGGCCGCTGCCCTGATGTATGCCACTGCGATCGTGATCTGGCCGGAGTTGGATGGCCGGAGGGCGGAGGGTGGCGATGCCGCATCCCTGTTCTCGTCGTGGAGCTTCGGATTGCTCACCTTCCCGACGGGAGCCCATCTCCTCACCCTGATCGCCCTGCTGTCGGCGCTGGGGTTCCGGAAGGTCACGCCGGGAATCGTCCGTGACCTGACGATTCCGTTCGCTGCGTTCACCGCCCTCGCGATGTCGGTGGGGTGGCTCTCGACCGACATTCTCCCCTGGCTGGCGCTGGGTGTGGTGCTTATGGCGGTTCTTCTCCGAGGTCCGCCGAGCCTGGCGTGCTTCCCGCACGAGCCGAATCCCGCTGCTCGCGTGCATCGCATGGTGCTTGGCGCCGGCCTGATGGGTACACTTGCGGCGCCGCTGCTCGTTGCCTGCCGCACGCTCGTTGCGACCCTGACTGACCCGCGCGCCTACGCGAAGTACTGGATCGGCGAAACGATCGTCACGTACCTGTGGGGCGGAAGCTTGTTGCTGGCGGCGGCGATGGTTGGGGCGCTCGTTGGCGCCGCTTGACCTCGGCGGCGGCCACGTGCGACGGCGCTTTCCTAAGGAGCAGGTCCTTCGACTTCGCGCGGGCTTCGCCCCCGCTCCGCTCAGGATGACATTGCTCCGGAATGCTCACCCCTCACCCCTCACCGCGCATTGACATGCGCGGCTGAAAACCCGTTCCCCGTTCACGCCGCTTCTGAAGCCGTCTTCCGCATCGACAACCACACCGACGCCGCCAGTGTCACCACGATCACGGCCAGGGAGGCCACGATCGGCAGGTGGACGTAGCCGGAAATCGTCATCTTGATGCCGACGAAGACCAGGATCAGTGCCACCCCGGCCTTGAGGTAGTGGAAGCGGTCGAGCATGCCGGCCAGCAGGAAGAAGAGCGCGCGGAGACCGAGGATCGCGAAGATGTTCGACGAGTAGACGATGAACGGATCCTTGGTCACCGCGAAGACAGCGGGGATCGAGTCGATCGCGAAGACCAGGTCGGTGGACTCGACCACCAGCAGCACCAGCAACAGCGGCGTGGCATACCACCGCGCGTGGCTGCGCGTGAAGAACTTCTCGCCGTCATAGGCCGCGGTAAAGGGAAAGAGCTTCCGCGCCAGCTTCACGATCGGGTTCTTTTCCGGCTCGATCCGGTCCTCGCCGTCGCTCCGGAACATCCGGATCCCGGTGATGATGAGGATGCCGCCGAAGACGTAAATGATCCAGGTGAAGCGCTGGAGGAGGAGCGCCCCGAGCCCGATCATGATCGCCCGCATGATGATCGCGCCGACGATGCCCCACTTCAGCACCTTCGGCTGCAACTCCGACGGCACGGCGAAGTACTGAAAGACCAGGATGAAGACGAAGAGGTTGTCGACCGAGAGCGACAGCTCGATCAGGTAGCCGGTGAGGAACTCGAGGCCATGGGCCGAGCCCTCGCGATACCAGAGGAAGCCGCAGAAGAGCAGCGCGAGGGCGACCAGCGAGCCCGACCAGCGGGTCGCCTCGCGCGTGGTGAGGACATGCGAATGGCGGTTCAGGACCCCGAGGTCCAGCACCAGCAGCACCAGGATGACCAGCGTGAAGCCGATCCAGACGGCTGGCGGATGGACGCTCAGGTCGGTCATGCTGCTACCCGTTCCGCATCAAACGCCAGGAGCGCTGCGACGCGCTCCTCGGTCGGCGGGTGGGTGCTGAAGAGCTTCGCCAGTCCGCCGGCCTTCAGCGGATTGACGATCGCCAGCGCCGCCAGCGAGGGCGAGACCGGCAGCGGCAGCTGCTTCGCCATCGCGTCCATCCGGGTGAGGGCCTGCGCCAGCGGGCGCGCCTTGCCGACGATCTCGGCGCCGGTCCGGTCGGCGGCGAACTCGCGCTGCCGCGAGATCGCGAACTGCAGCATCATCGCGACGAACGGTGCGAGGATCATGAAGGCGATGTCGCCGATCCCGCCACCATCGTCGTCATTGCGCCGCATCACGCTGCCCGCCAGCCACGGCAGCACGCCGATCATCGAGCCGATCCCGGCCGCGATGGTCTGGATCAGCATGTCCTTGTTCTTGATGTGCGCCAGCTCGTGCGCGATCACGCCGGCGAGCTCGTCGCGCGGGAGGGCCTTCAACATCCCCTCGGTGACGGCGACGATCGCCTTGGCCTCGGAACGACCGGTCGCGAAGGCATTCGGCTGCGCCGACGGAATCAGCGCCACGCGCGGCATCAGGAGTCCCGCGCGCTGACGAAGTTCGTCGACCATTGCGACCAGGTCGGGCGCCTCGGCGGACGTCACGATCCGCGCGCCGTACCCGCGCATCACCATCTTGTCGGAGAACCAGAACGAGACGAACGCCATGATGACGCCGATCGACCCGCCGAACATCAGGCCCGTGGTCCCACCCACCAGCTGCCCGCCCACCATCAGGATCGAGATGAGGCCGGCCAGCAGAATGAACGTCTTGGCACTGTTGACCATGGTGCTTCCTCCTGCAAATGAACGAAGGCGAGACTTCGCCGCCCCCGTTCGAACGGGTGGTGACGAAGGTCTCGCCTGAACAGCCGTACTGGCTTTCCCGGGGCACCGTGCACACCGGAGGTGTGCAGTCTTGACGATGCCGCCGACCGCCTGAACTCCGGCGGTTGGGCTACTCCCCTTCTGAGCGGTGAAGGCTAAGGGCGGGGACCTCGCCAATCAACTCCATCAAGGGAACGAGATCGCCTCCAGCGCGGTTCCGGCGGGTACCACACCCTGGCCCGCCGGGACGCACACCAGGAACTCGGCCCCCCGCATCGTAGTCATCAGCGCGGACCCGACGGGCCCCGTGGCCCGGAGCAGGGGGGTCACGAGGTGGCCTGCTCCCTGGCGACTGGCGCGGAAATAGAGGTCCAGTACGGCGTCCCGTTCCACGTCACTGTCCAGCGTGACGGGGAGCGCCGGCCGTCGGGGGGCGGTGTCACCGAGGAGTCGGCGGATCGTCGGCCGCACGAAGAGGGTGAACGTCACCATGGCCGAGACCGGGTTGCCGGGGAGGGCGATCCAGACGCGGCCATCTGGCAGTCGTGCCGCCGTGGTCGGCCCGCCCGGCCGCAGCAGGACTCGCCGAAAGAGGAGGCGCGCGCCCAGCCGTTCCAGGACCGCGGGCACGTGGTCGTGATCGCCAACGGAGACGCCGCCCACTGTGACGAGCAGTTCCGCGCTGGCCGCGTGGCCGATGGCGGCGATGAGCGCATCGGGGTCATCGGGGACGGGGCCGAGTGGCAGGGGCGTCGCCCCGGCGAGATGGGTCAGCGCGGCGAGGGTCGGCGTGTTGCTGTCGGCGAGTCGGCTGCCAGCACGGACCGGTGCGGGGTCGTCGAGCGAGGCGAGTTCGTCGCCACTGCTGATGATCGCGACGAAGGGGCGTCGGTGCACGGGTGGCGTGGTGATCGCGAGGGCGGCGAGCAGCGAGATCTCGCCGGGTCCGATGTCGTGGCCACGCGGCAACACGACCACGCCGGCCGCGACGTCGCTGCCGGCACGGCGCACATGCCGACCGAGATCACGGTCGTCGTGGATGCGCACCACTTCCGCTCCGCGATCGGTGTCTTCCTGGCGGATGATCGTGTCGGCACCCTCCGGCACCGGACCACCGGTGAAGATCCGCATCGCCTCGCCGCGGGCGAGTGCCCGCGGCGCGGTGGCCCCGGCCGCGATGTGCGCGACGACCGGTAGCGTGGCGGGGTGGTCCTGCGAGGCTCCGCGCACGTCCTCGCCGTGCACGGCATAGCCATCCATCGCGGCGTTGGTCCATTGCGGCAGCGCGAACGGTGCCGTGACGTCCTCGGCGAGCACACCGCCGAGTGCCTCCGCCAGCGGCACAGGCACGCTCGGCAACGGCGCGACCTCGGCGAGAATCGCCGCGACCGCGTCGTCGACGCTCAGACGAATGGCAGCCATCACTCCCTCAGTACCGTCGGCCTCGTCGCTTCTCGAGCACGATGTCGAAACCGACGAGAATCGAGGGGAGCGTCTTCCAGACCGAACCCGTCTGCGGTGGCGCACCTTGATAGATCGAGGGCCCGGTCACGACCGGCAGTCGCAGGGCGGTGTAGCGCAGCTCGGCGCGGAACTGGTACCCGGGTGAGGACGAGGTCGCGATCCCGACCATCACCGAGCCGGTGGGCCGCAACTGGCCGCCGCCCGCCTGGGGATAGATGGTGAAGGCGGTGTCGCCGAAGGCGCCGATCGTGGCCACTGTCCGCACCGTCCCGCGGAGCGCCAGCGCCACGCCTGCCACGCCGCGCACATACGGCTGGATCCAGCCGCGGCTCACGGGGCGCAACACCAGCCCGCCCGCGAGCGAGACCGCGGAGGCCGGACGTTCGTAGTTCCGCAGCGTGGTGCAGACGAGTCGATTGAGCGGGTCACCACTTGCCGTGACGAGGGTGCAGTCGTCCACCGTACCGAGGCCAAGGTAGTTCACCTCCGCGGTGACCCCGAGATTGCCCTTCGGATACCAGGTGCCGGTCCCTGCAAAGGTGATGTTCGACCGGATGCGTCGCTTCAAGCCAAAGACGTCCACCGCTTCGGTGGTGGTGAGAATCGGTTGCGCCGGGACGGACCAGAGATCGGTGCCACCAATCCACCCGGCAGCGACACCGATGACGAGTCGACTCTGGTCGCCGGTTGCCTGCGCCGCGGCGCGCACCGGGGGCAACGCCAGCAGCGCGAGCAACGCACCGCACAGGGCGAATTGCCTCGAGGGAAGATCACGCATCGCAGCCTCCGGGGGGAACGACAGATCGAGCTCGACAAAGGCAGGGGTTCAGGCGGGTCCGCGGCACTCGGCCCAGAGGGTGGCGTCCTCGGCCACCAGCACGCGCTCCACTGACACGTCAGCCGGGAGACGTTCGGCGACTCGCGCAAAGCACCACGCGGCGATCGCCTCACAGGTCGGCAACTGCGCACCCGGCGCGAACGTCGGGACCGCCTCAGCAAGATGGCGGCCCGCCAACGGGGCCGCGACTGTTTCGGTAAGGATCGTGTCAAGCAGCGGCAGGTCGATCACCATCTGCGTGTCGGGGTCGAGCGGACCGGCGACGGTGACCTCGACGCGATAGAGGTGCCCATGTCCGGGAGCGGCGCTGGTCCAGCCGAAGCGCCGCGCATTCTCGGCCTCGCTCCACGCCGGCTTGTGGTAGCGATGGCGGGCGTGAAAGCTGAGTACCCGCGTCAGCGAGCAGCGCATCGGTCGATCGTCAGAATTTGATCCCCAAGCCGAAGAGCAACGCGGGCACCGGCGTGTACTCGCCGCTCTTGCCGGTCGGGTTCACGGCGTTCGGATTGTCGGTGGTGCCCGGTGCCTGCGCCGGTTCGTCGGCGTAGGAGTTCGGGTACTTGAGGTTCCAGAGGTACGCACGCGCCTCGACCTTCAGGAACAGCCGCTGGCCGAGCATCAGCCGCGACCCGACATTCGGCGCGAAATAGAGCTTGGTGCCGAAGGCATAGCCGGAGGTGTCCGCCGCCGGCGTCTTCGCCCCGTGCACCAGCCCCAGGCCGACGCCGGCGTATGGAGCGAAACCACGCCACGTCTTGCCGCCAGTGAGATTCAGCTGGAGCGTGAACTCGCCCCCGATGAGGCGGTGGTCGATCGGACCTGACACCCGCGTCGCGGGCGACTTGTCGGCGTCCACGATGTAGCGTTGCGCGGACGCCGTCCAGGCGCCGAGCGCAAGCTGCAGCGAGTGATTGCCGCGGAAGTTCAGCCGCGCCCCCATGATCCGGCCGTCCTGCGGCCCGACCTTGAGCGGCCCGCCATTGCCGAAGAGCTGGCCGCCCTGGAGTTCGAGCGTCTGGCCGAAGCGGATCTCGCGGAACGGCGACTCGGCAGGGAGGTACCCCACCTGTGCCACGGCCGAGGCGGCGGGAAGGCAGAGCGCCGCGAGGGCGATCAGGGCGGAACGGCGACGGGTTGAGCGCATCAGCACCAAGCTACACCTCAGGCGAGCAGAAGGGATCGGCCGGTCATCTCGGCGGGCTGGTCGATGCCGAGCAATCCGAGAATGGTAGGCGCCACGTCGCAGAGCGCGCCACCTGCGGCGCGGAGCGGGGCGTCGTGCCCGACGGTCAGGAACGGAACGAGGTTGGTCGTGTGGGCCGTGTGCGGCCCCCCGGTGACCGGGTCGATCATCATCTCGGCATTGCCGTGGTCGGCAGTGACCAGGACTCGGGCGCCCACCGCGTCGGCCGCCGCCAGCACCTGCGTCAACGCATGATCGACCGTTTCGACGGCCTTGATCACGGCGGGGATCACCCCGGTATGCCCGACCATGTCGGCGTTGGCGAAGTTCGCGAGGAAGAAGTCGTGCTCGCGACGACCCAGGGCGCGGCAGAGCACCTCGGCAATGCCGGCGGCGCTCATTTCCGGGGCGAGGTCGTAGGTCGCCACCTTCTGCGACGGAACCAGCTCGCGCTCTTCCCCGGCCCAGGGCACTTCATTGCCGCCGTTGAAGAAGTAGGTGACGTGCGGGTACTTCTCGGTCTCGGCGGTGCGGAATTGCGTGCGCCCGATCTCGCTCAACGTCTCCGCGAGAATCTTCGCCATCGAAAACGGTGGAAAGGCGGAGGGAATCGGGAATGTCTGGTCGTACTGCGTCATCGTGGCAGCGGTCAGCTGCGGCCGATCGGAAACGTCGAAGCCATCAAAGCTCGGGATGCAGAGCGCACCGACGAGCTGGCGCATCCGATCGGAGCGATAGTTGACGAAGAAGATCCCGTCGCCATTCCGGAGCGTCGCGACCGGTGCGCCGTTCGCGGTCATCACCAGCGGCTTGATGAACTCGTCAGTCTCGCCGCGGTCATACGCCTCGCGCACCGCCGCGAGCGGATCGGCGACGTGGAGTCCGACACCATGCACCATGGCATCGTACGCCAGCTTCAGCCGTTCCCAGCGTCGATCGCGGTCCATGGCGAAGTAGCGGCCAACCAATGAGGCCAGGACGGTGCGCCCGCCACCGAACTTCGCCATGTCCTGCTGCAACCCCGCCACCACCTCGATGCCCGAATTCGGGGGAGAGTCGCGGCCGTCGAGGAATCCGTGGATGGCGATGCGGGGGACGCCGAGGCGGATGGCGGCATCGATGGCGGCCCGCAGGTGGCCATCGATCGCGTGGACTCCGCCCCAGCCCAGCAGGCCAGCCAGGTGCAGGGTGCTGTCGGCGCGAACCACGGCCGCGCAGACCGCGGCGAAGGCCGGGAGGGCGATGAACTGGTCGCGGGCGATGGTCTGGTTGATCCGGACGAGATCCTGAGGGACGACCCGGCCGGCCCCGAGGTTCAGGTGGCCGACTTCGCTGTTCCCCATCTGCCCTTCGGGGAGCCCGACGGCGAGGCCGCTGGCATTCAGCAAGGTGCGCGGGGCGCGGGCCACGAGGCGATCCCAGGTCGGGGTGTTCGCCATCGCGATCGCGTTGCCGTAGGTCTCCTCGCGCCATCCCCAGCCGTCAAGGACGACCAGCACCACGGGCGCGGACTGCTTGCGGGCGTTTGACATGCTCCTCCGCGACGTCTACACTCTCAATCCGTGATCGGCGCGCCGCAATCTACCCCTGCCAGAATCTGCCTACCAGCCTGCATGTTGCTGCTGTGGGCCGCCTTGGCGTGCCCCTCGGCGCCGCTGGCCGCGCAGGCGTCTGGAGCGGCCCGGATCGGTACCGAGACCGAGTTCCAGAAGGAACCGAATGGGGCCGTCCTCGGCCGTGTCATGGTCGGGACGACGGTCACGACGCTCGGCACCAAGGGCAACTGGTCCGAAGTCCGCTTTGACGGGTGGATCGCCGCCAAGGCGCTGCGCGATGACCGTCGGGACGGCTACGACGTGGCGGTGGCGCTCTCTGCGGGGAGCACGCTGCGCGGCGCGGCAGGCAACGGCGCCACCGTGGCGACGGTACGGGCCGGCGCCCTGCTGAAGCGGCTTGAGACCAAGGGCGAATGGGTGCGGGTGCAGCGTAGCGCCTGGCTTCTCCAGAGTGCGCTCAAAGCGGCGGACTCCAAGGTTGCTGTCACGCCACCCGCGGCTGCGGCGACTCCCGCACCCGCGCTGGTGCCCAAGGTCGACTCGAGCGGGAAGCCTGGCGTCACGACACTCAGCGCTGCGGCCACCCTCTCGGCGACCTCCGGCGGTGCCCCGGTGGCCACCCTCGAAGCCCCGATTCCGGTCACGGTGCTGGAACGGAAGGGGGGGTGGGCCAAGGTCCAGCTCGAGGGGTGGGTCCGCGAGGGAAGCCTGGGCGAGGGGCTCGGGGGCACGGGACCATCGGCGGCCGATATTCGCGCCAATCCTGATCGGTACCTCGGGCAGACGGTCGAATGGACCATCCAGATCCTCTCGATCCAGAAGGCGGACGAGCTGCGGCCCGAGCTTCCCCCCGGCCAGCCCTATGTGCTGGCGCGGGGGCCGATCCCTGAAACCGGATTCGTCTACCTGGTCGTCAGTGCCAAGGACGCCGAGCAGTTCCGCGCCATGGAACCACTCGCCAAGCTTCGCATCCGGGCGACGATTCGTGCCGGCCGCAGCCGCTTCCTCCCGACCCCGGTGCTCACCTTCGTGCGCCGGCTCGACTGAGCCCCGGAGGGGCCCGTGAACGAACAACTCCGCGACCGGATCCTCCGTCGCCTCGACACGCTGCCTGACGAGCGCGGCCTGCAGCTGCTCGACTATGTCGAGTTTCTCGAGAGCAAGTATGCCGAGCGCTCGGCGCCCTCGAACCTCTTCGCCCGCTTCAGCGACAGCGTCCAGGACACGATGCGCGCCGGGAAGCTGCCGCTCGACGCCATTTCGGGCACCGTCGGCTTCCTCGATTCGGCCTCCAAGGTGGTGAAAGGGCTCTCGGCGGCGGCATCTGCGGTGGTCGAGGAGGCCTCGAAGACCGCGCAGACCCTTACGACACCGTCGGCACCCAAGGACAACCCGCCCGCCGTGCCGCCAGAGCGCGCCGGGCCGGGTTGATCGAACCCGGCGCGGGGCGCTAGGTTTCGGGATGATTCCCTCCTGCATGCTGCAGGCTCCGGCAGGCGACGCGTGAGCCGCATCCGCTCGACCCCAGGCCTGACGTTCGACGACGTCCTGCTGGTCCCGCGCCACTCGCTGGTGCACCCGCGGCAGGTCTCGACCGCCACCCGTTTCACCCGCGCGATCCCCCTCCACATCCCGCTCCTCTCCGCCGCGATGGATACCGTCACGGAATCCGAGATGGCGATGGCGATGGCGCGCGCGGGCGGAATCGGCGTGATCCACAAGAACATGTCGATCGATCGACAGGCTGCGGAGGTGGACCGCGTCAAGCGCAGCGAGAGCGGGATGATCCTCAACCCGATCACGCTCGGGCCCGATCGTCCGATCCGCGAGGCGCACGCGCTGATGCGGCGCTTCAAGATCTCCGGCGTGCCGATTGTCGATGGCGACGGCCGCCTGATCGGCATCATCACCAATCGCGACCTTCAGTTCGAGCGGGCGCTCGATCGGCCGATCGCCGAGGCCATGACGCGCGACGGGCTGGTGACGGCGCCGATCGGCACCACGCTTGATGAAGCCGAGGCCATCCTGGCGCGGCACCGGATCGAAAAGCTGCCGGTCGTCGATGGGACCGGCGTGCTCAAGGGCCTGATCACCGTCAAGGACATCTTCAAGCGGCGCGATCACCCCGACGCCAACAAGGACAGCCATGGGCGCCTGCGCGTCGCCGCCGCGGTTGGCGCGGGTGCAGAGGCGATGGTCCGTGCGCGCGCGCTGCTCGACGCCGGCGCCGACGTGATCGTGGTCGATTCGGCCCACGGTCACTCGGAGGGTGTGCTCGAGACCATCGCTGCGCTGCGCGACGCCTATCCCGACGCCCAGCTCGTCGGCGGCAACGTTGCGACGGAAGCGGGCGCCCGGGCGCTGGTGGAGCGCGGTGTCGATGGCATCAAGGTCGGCATCGGCCCGGGCTCGATCTGCACCACGCGCGTCGTCACCGGCGTCGGCGTGCCGCAGATCACGGCGATCATCGATGCAGTGCGCGGCGCGGGTGACGTGCCGGTCATCGCCGATGGCGGCATCAAGTATTCGGGCGATGTGGTGAAGGCACTCGCCGCCGGCGCGGCCTCCGTCATGATGGGCTCGATGCTCGCCGGCACCGAAGAGAGTCCGGGCGAGAGCATCCTCGCGGAGGGGCGCCGTTTCAAGATGATCCGCGGCATGGGCTCGCTCTCCGCCATGCAGGATGGCTCCGCCGATCGCTACTTCCAGGAAGGCGAGGTCTCGGCCTCGAAGATGGTCCCCGAGGGGATCGAGGGGCGGGTCCCCTACAAGGGTCCGGTCGCCGACGTCCTGTTCCAGATGGTCGGCGGGTTGCGGAGCGGGATGGGGTACTGCGGCGTCGGCGACATCGTCACGCTCTGCAGCGAGACCGAGTTCATCCAGATCACCTCGGCCGGCCTGCGCGAGTCGCACCCGCACGACGTGACCATCACGCGAGAAGCACCCAACTACCAGAAGTAGGCCAGCGAGGATCGATCATCGATGATCGATCCTCGATGGTTGCCAACGCAGCTCCGTAGGATTGCGTACCACCCCTGTTTCCTCCACCATTGCGTCTTCCCTAACCCCCAGAGGCCTCTGTGGCTGAAACCGTGCAACGCGAGCAATGGGGCTCGCGCATCGGCCTGATCCTCGCCATGGCAGGCAATGCCGTCGGGCTCGGCAACTTCCTCCGCTTCCCGCGCCAGGCGGTCGACAACGGCGGCGGGACGTTCATGATCCCGTACTTCATCGCCTTCCTGCTCGTCGGCATCCCGCTGATGTGGATCGAGTGGGGTGTCGGTCGGTACGGCGGCGTGCGCGGACAGGGAAGCACTCCGGGGATGTTCGACGCCCTCTGGAAGAACCCGGTCGCCAAGTATCTCGGCGTCCTCGGCCTCTTCATGCCGATCATCGTGCTGATCTACTACTGCTACATCGAGTCGTGGACGCTGGCGTGGACCTTCTTCTCGGCCACGGGCCAGACGCAGGGGCTCGACCAGGCCGGGATGGCCTCGTTCTTCAAGTCGTACGTTGACCTGCAGAATGGCACCGTGCACGGCTTCTGGGTGCCGTTCGGCTTCTTCTTCGCCACGGTGGCGGTGAACTTCTGGGTCGTCAGCAAGGGTCTCACGGCGGGCATCGAGAAGCTGGCGAAGATCGGCATGCCGATCCTCTTCATCTTTGCCGCGATCCTCGTGGTCCGCGTGCTGACGCTCGATCCGGTCACCATCACCCACGATGGCATCACCACGACGCAGGGACCGATGGACGGCCTGCGCTTCATGTACACGCCGGACTGGTCGGCGCTCGGGTCGCCGAAGGTGTGGCTCGCCGCGACGGGGCAGATCTTCTTCACCCTCTCGGTCGGCATGGGTTCGCTGCAGGCCTACGCGTCGTACCTCACCAAGAAGGACGACCTCACCCTCTCCGGCATCGCGACGGCCGCGACGAACGAGACGGCCGAAGTCGTGCTCGGTGGGTCGCTGGCGATTCCGGCGGTGGTGACGTTCTTCGGTGTGGCGGGTGCGGTGGCGGTGGCGAAGGGTGGCTCGTTCGACCTCGGCTTCATCTCGATGCCGCTGGTGTTCAATAACCTCCCGGGCGGGCCGGTGGTGGCCGCGATCGCTGGCGTGATGTGGTTCGGCCTCCTCTTCTTCGCCGGCATCACCTCGTCGGTATCGATGGCGACGCCGGCGCTGGCGTTCATCGAGGAGAACTTCGGCTGGACGCGGAAGCGGAGCGCCTGGACGCTCGCCGCAGTGGCTGTGCTTCTCGGCTGTCTGCACATCGTCTACAACACGCGTGGCTTCCTCGACGAGTGGGACTACTGGGCCGGCACCTTCGGCCTCGTGATCCTCGCGCTGGTCGAGACGGTCATCTTCGTCTGGATCTTCGGGCCGGACAACGCCTGGAAGGAGCTCCACGAGGGCGCCGCCTGGCAGATTCCGAAGTTCTACAAGCCGATCATCACCTACGTGACGCCGCTCTTCCTGATCATCATGATGCTCTGGTGGACGGTGCAGGACGCGATTCCCACGCTGATGATGACCGGTGTGCCGGCCGAGAATGTCCCGATCAAGTGGGCGTCGCGCGGCCTGATGCTGCTGATCCTCGTCTTCGAGCTCTGGCTGATCAAGAAGGCCTGGGCGAAGAAGGCCCTCAAGGGAGGGACCGCCTGATGGATACGCTCGCCACTGCGGCAGGGACGCTGCCGCCCAACACCCTCGGGACCAACGCCTTCATCTTCGTGGCCTTGGCGTGGACCTTCGTGCTCGGCCTGATGCTCTGGTCGTTCCGGAAGCTGATGGCAACGCCCGAGAACGAGAAGTTGCCGCCGGCAGGCTCGATCCCGTGAGCCTGTTTCGCACCAAGTCGCTCACCGCCCTCCTCCCGGAGGACGGTGAGCCGACCCTCAAGCGGTCGCTCACGGCGTCCAATCTCGTGCTCCTCGGGATTGGCGCCATCATCGGCGCGGGAATTTTCGTGCTGACCGGCACGGCGGCCGCCCAATACGCCGGGCCGGCCGTCGTGATCTCGTTCATCATTGCCGGACTCGGCTGTCTCTTTGCCGGACTCTGCTACGCCGAGTTCGCCTCGATGATTCCGGTGGCCGGGTCGGCGTACACGTACGGTTACGCGACCCTTGGTGAACTGGTCGCCTGGATCATCGGCTGGGACCTGATCCTCGAATACCTCTTCGCCGCGTCGACCGTGGCCGTGGGTTGGTCGGGGTACTTCACCGCGTTCCTGTCGTCGGTCGGCCTGCACATCCCGGCCGCCTTCGCCGGGGCACCGTTCTCGGTCGAGGGGACGCACACGCTGGTGCGCTCGCAGTTGTGCGTGGACCCAGCCACGGGCGGCGTCGCCGTCGATGCCGTGACGCGCACCGCGGTCGCGATCGGCAGCTGCGTCTCGAGCGGCTTCGAAGTGCATCAGGGCATCATCAATCTCCCCGCAATGGTGCTGGTACTGATGGTCACGGCGTTGCTGGTGATCGGGATGAAGGAATCGGCCCGCTTCAACAACATCATCGTCTTCGTCAAGTTGGCGATCGTCTTCCTGGTGATTGCCTTCGGCATCAAGTACGTCAACACCGCCAACTGGCATCCGTTCATCCCGCCCAACACCGGCGAGACCGGTCACTTCGGCTGGAGCGGCATCCTCCGCGGTGCCGGCGTGATCTTCTTCGCCTACATCGGCTTCGATGCCGTCTCGACCGCGGCGCAGGAAGCGAAGAACCCCCAGCGCGATCTCCCGATCGGGATTCTCGGGTCGCTCGCGGTCTGCACCGTCCTCTACATCGCCATGGCACTGGTGATGACCGGGATGGCGCACTACAGCGAGCTCAACGTCTCGCACCCGGTCTTCGTCGCCATCCAGAAGGCAGGCCCGGCACTCGCCTGGCTCGGCTTCCTGGTGAACGTCGGCGCCATTGCCGGCCTCGCCTCGGTGGTGCTGGTGATGCTCATGGGTCAGCCGCGCATCTTCTACGCGATGTCGCGCGACGGTCTCCTGCCGAAGGTCTTCGGCAAGGTGCACCCGAAGTACGGCACGCCGTGGATCGCCACCATCATCACGGGTGTGGTCGCCGCCGCGGTGGCGGGGATGTTCCCGATCGCCCTCCTGGGCGAGCTCGTGTCGATCGGCACGTTGCTGGCGTTCGTGATTGTCTGTGGCGGCATCTGGGTGCTGCGCGTCCGGCGACCGGAGCTTGAGCGCCCCTTCCGGACGCCGTGGGTGCCGCTGGTGCCGATGCTTGGCATAGCCGTGTGCGGCTACATGATGTACGGCCTGCCAATCGATACCTGGATCCGGCTCGGGGTGTGGATGGCCCTGGGTCTCCTGATCTACTTCGGCTACGGCATCCGTCACTCGCGGTTGCGGGACTCCTGACAGCCCGCGGTTCGACTATTTTGGTCGCATGACTTCAGCGACCCCCAACACGATCACGTCCAGCGCCGCTGCCCTCGAGGTGGCGGCGCTGTGGCGTCCCGGCATGCGTCTCTGCCTGACGACCCACGTGAATCCCGACGGCGACGGCCTCGGCAGCGAGGTGGCGATGGTCCACCTCCTCCGCGGCCTCGGCGTCGACGCCATCATCACCAACCCGACCGCCACGCCGGATCGCTTTGCGTTCCTCTTTGCGGACCTTCCCGGCGTCGACAAGAGCGACAAGGCCGTGAAGGAGTTGCGGCGCGCCGATGCGATCCTCGTCCTCGACATCGCCGATCTCTCGCGCCTCGGCATCCTCGCCGAGACGGTGCGCGAGCGCGGCGTGCCGGTGGGCTGCATCGACCACCACGTCAGCAAGGGCGACCTCCCCGCCGGGCCGCGCTACGTCGATCCGACCGCCGCGGCGACCGGCGAGCTGATCCATCGCCTCGCCACCGAGCTCGGTTGGACCATCACCCCCGAAGCCGCGCGCGCGATGTATGTCGCGTTGGTGACCGACACCGGCGGCTTCCGCTTCTCGAATACCAAGCCGGCCACGCTGCGCGCTGCCGCCGCGCTGCTCGAGTGCGGCGTCGACACCGAGCAGACCTATCTCGACATCTATGCCTCGGCACCGATCGGCCGGCCGCGGCTGCTCGCCGAGGTGCTGCAGACGCTGGTGGTCGAGGAGGAGAGCGGATTGGCGTGGGTCACGGTGCCGCCGGGGGCGTTGGAGCGGCACGACGTCGACCCCGACGACCTCGACGGGATCGTCGAGCACGCCCGCTCGGTGAAGGGGGTGCGGCTGGCGCTGCTCTTCCGCGAGATGTCCGGGGGGCGGGTCAAGGTCTCGCTCCGGAGCGTCGGGAAGGTCGACGTGGCCGCGCTGGCCCGCCAGTTCGGCGGAGGCGGCCATACCAAGGCGGCCGGGGTCGCCATCGCCGGAACGCTGAGCGACGTCCAGGAGACCATCCTCGCGGCCTCACGTGCCTATCTTCTCGGCACGCCGGCGGCCGTGGGCGGGTTGTAGCGGCAGGGCGGCATGGTACCTTTCGAAATGCCGAGCACCGTAGTCGGAATTAGCAGTGGAGCAGCCGTGGACATCGTGGAACGGATCGAGGAGGCCCTCGAGGGCATCCGGCCTTACATCGCCTCCCACAAGGGGTCGGTCGAGGTGGTCGACTTCGATCCGGTGGAGGGGCATCTGCTGCTGCGCATGGGCGGCACCTGTCAGGGCTGCGCCGCGGCCACCATCACCCTCAAGCATGGCATCGAGACGCGCCTCAAGCAGTCGGTCCCCGAGGTCCGCACGGTCGAGGCAGTCTGAGCACATACAGGACGCGACAATGAGCATCACGCAGGCAGACGAAGTCCGCGCAGTCCTCGACCAGGTGCAGAACCCCCGCACCGGGAAAGGACTCGTCGCGTCCGGGATGATCCACGACCTCACCGTCGACGCCGCCACCAAGGAGGCGTCGTTCACCTTCATGCTGCGCCGCGACGACCCCGCCACGCTGGTGCGCCATGCGCGTCAGGCGCTCGGCAACGCCGGCTATCCGCAGCCGAAGATCAAGGTGACCGATCCGGCCGGCCCTGCGCCGACCACGCACCAGCCGCCACAGAGCGCGGCCGCCGGTGTGCCGGCCCCGACGCCGATGGAAGTGCCGGGGATCGCCAAGGTGATCGCGGTGTCGTCAGGGAAGGGTGGCGTCGGCAAGTCGACTGTCGCCGTGAACGTGGCGATCGCCCTCGCCGAGCGCGGCTTCAAGGTCGGCATCATGGACGCCGACTTCTACGGCCCGAATCTCCCGCGGATGATCGGCGTCTACGAACGGCCGATGGTCGAGAACAGCCGCATCATCCCGCTCGATGCCTATGGCGTCAAGCTGATGTCGATCGGCTTCCTCGTCGACCGCGATGCGCCCGCCATCTGGCGCGGCCCGATCATCACCAAGATCATCCACCAGTTCCTGCACGATGTGGCGTGGGGCGAGCTCGACTACCTGATCGTCGACATGCCGCCGGGCACCGGCGACGCGCAGCTCTCGCTGGTGCAGCAGGTGCTGGTGAGTGGCGCGGTGATCGTCACGACGCCACAGGAAGTGGCCGTCGGCGACGCGCTCCGTGGCGCCAAGATGTTCGAGAAGGTCAACGTGCCGGTGCTGGGTGTCGTCGAGAACATGAGCGGCTTCCTCGATCCGGTCACCGGGATGCGGCACGACCTCTTCGGCAAGGGCGGCGGTGCGCGCCTCGCCGACGAGATCATGGCCCCGCTGCTGGGCGAAGTGCCGCTGCAGCCTGGCCTTGTCGAGGCCGCCGATGCCGGCCGGCCGATCATGGTGGACGCACCGACCTCAGCCGCCGCCGTGATGCTGCGCGAAATTGCCGACCGGATCCATGATCGGGCCGGCGAAGTTGGGGTGGTGATGCCGATCCTGGAATGAAAAAACCGCGGCGAGATCGCCGCGGCCGGATGGAGTGAAACGAACCGCGGCCCACGCCGCGGTTTCGTTATTTCGGCAGCCACGCCACCGTGACACCCGCCGCCGAGGCGTTCACCGTCACGGTGAGCTTGTGCTTGGCCTGCTCGAAGCCCGGTGTGGTCCACGTGTCGCCAGCCCGCGTGAACCCCTCGGCGTCCAGCGAGGAGAGAAAGCGCGACGCCACCAGCCGCACGCCGGTGCCCCGCGGAATCCGCAGGGTCAGCCCACCCATGGCGAGCGAGACATCGGCAGTCAGGTCTCGGCGCCAGGCGCCATCGAACGAGAGCTCGGCCTTCCCGACCCCACCATCGACGTGAATCTCGGCGCAGCCGGCGTTGGCGAGGCCGGTCACGTCGAGCTCGGCGGCGCCGAGCGCGAAGTCCGCCCGGCTGCACTCGCCACGGTTCGGCGTCGCGAAGGTCACCGTGCTGCGGCTCGCACCTCCGCGCACGGTCAACGACAGCAACGTCATTCCGCCGAGGTCGAGGGTCGCATCGCTCGCGCCGAGGTTTGCTTCGAGCGTCATCGGCACGGTGGAGGAGAAGTCGAAATCGGCGCGCTGCGACATCTGCGCGCGCGACGTGACGCGCAATCCGGCGCTGCCATTCCCCTCGAGACCGAGTCGGAGCGTGCCGGTGCGTGCGTCGTAGCGATGCACCGGCGTGTTCCGCGCGGCGTCGTACCGCAGCTGCATTCGATAGAGGTCGGTCCCCTTGGCCGCACCGACGTGGACGACGCCGGCGCCGAACTCCACGATGGCATGCACGATCCGCTCGCCACCCACCGGGCGTGACGTGGCCACCGTGCGCATCGACTGCGCGGCGAGCGGGGTGGCGGTGACTGCCGCGCCGCAGAGCGCGAGGAAGGCTCGCGGGGTCTTCACTTCACGTCCTTCGTCGGGCGCTTGACTGCGGGAACGCCGAACTGCGGCGTGGCCCAGAGATATTCGTCGGTCATCAGTTCGGGGGGCAGGATCCGCCCGGCGAAGTGTTCGCGCACGCCGCCACGCGAGAGGAGCGCCGCACCGAAGCCGACCGTCGCCACGCTCCACGTGAGCAGCACCGCGCCGGCGAAGACGAACGCGCCCGCGACGGGCACCCAGCCGAAGCCGACCCAGGCGAGCCAGATCGTCGCCAACGAGGCGAGGCCGGTGATCACGTAACGGTAGGCGTTCGGTGACATCATGATCCCCTGCGCCATGCGGCGGCGGGTGATCGTCTCGCCCATCGCGTGGGCCACGGCGAGCAGGCCGCCGACGAGCGCAATGATCGCGATCAGCACGTAGACCACCGCGGCGAACGGCACCAGCACCGTGCCGGCGATGGTCAGCACCAGGCCGACGATCAGCATCCCGAAGGTTGGCAGGATCAGCACCTGGCCCAGTAACCCGACCAGGAAGGCCCGGCCGAAGGAGTGCACCACGGTGTCGGAGACAATCTCGAGATTCGGTCTCCCGAAGGTGACGACGCCGAGCCCGAGAATGATCAGCGTCAGACCGACGCCGAGAAGACCCGCACCGCGTCGCGCCACCTGGGCGGGAATCGAGACCGCCGCTTCGGTCGGCGCGGCATCGGCTTCCATCTGGCTGCCGCTGATCAGGCCGCCGAGTTGCCGAATGTGGCCGCCGATCGAGAGCACGTCGCCGGTGATCACCGCACCAGGGTGCAGCACGACGTCGCCGTCGAGCGCTACCACATTGCCCTCGATGCGGCCGTGGATGTCGGCGTTGCCCTTCAGCACCACGACGTGGCCGGCGATTCGTTCGGCCGAGCCGACGGAATAGTCGCCGAGGCGGGCGCTGCCACCAGTCACCGTGAGCCGCGTGTCCGCGAGTGGCGAGCGAAGCGCCGCGCGGAGATCGCGCTCGAGCGTGGTGGCGTTGTCGAGATGCGCGGGATTGACGGTCGGGCCCTGTGGCGCGGCGGCCGGGACTGCCTGCGGCGCGACCGTCGGATTCAGGAAAAAGAGCGCCGGGATGGCATTGCGGGCGCGATAGGACAGCTCTTCGATGGCACCGGGGATCGAGGCCGCAGAGAGCGGACCGGCCTGAAGCAGCAGCGCGGCAGCGAAGAGGGTCGGGAGCCGGTTACCAGCCCGCATCGGTCGCAGGCTCGGCGAGGAGTCGGCTCAGTCCGGCCAGGCCGATGGCGTACAGCCCGGCCCCACCGACAACGAAGGGGAGGGCACGGAGGGGCGTCGTCAGCGCCTCACGGACCGTCCCGAACCAGGGCTGCTCGGCGGTGTTCGCCGCCAGCGCCTGCACCGAGAGCCAGAGCGACTCGCCCACGCCGCCGACTGCCGCCCCGCTCCATCCCGTCGCCGTGGCGGGATGCGCCGCGGCCCAGGCAAAGCCCGCGGCAATGGCACTGCCACCCACCAGGGAGAGCCCGAGAATCCGGCGCTTCGCCGCGACCTCGCGTGGGGTGCGCACCGCGGCGGTGACCACCTTGATCGACCCGTCGGCAATGGTGACCCGCGCCATCACCCGATCGGAGAAGCCCACCGATGCGTCGATCGCCGGGAGGCCGCCGAGGAGGGCGACGACCCGGCGATCGAGGGCAACCATTTCATCGCAGAGAGGGCATGTTGCAACGTGGGACAGCGCGCGCGGAGAGCTCAGACCCTCTACGAGGGCATCGAGTTCATCGGCGGAGAGGTGCTGCATCGCGGGCTGTGTCATCTGGCTCTTCTACGTCCGGGTCAGAGGGGGAGTTTCAGGCGTCACGCGTGTCGGCGAGCAGGATCCGGAGCTCGTTGCGAGCCCGGTGGATGTAGGTCTTCACGGTGCCGAGGGGGAGGTCGAGCATCTCGGCGATTTCCTCGTACGGGCGCCCTTCGACGTGCCGGAGCAGGATGCAGGCGCGGTATTCCGGCCGGAGCTGGGCGATGGCCACTTCGATCTGCTTGCCCAGCTCTCGGGCGGTCACTTCTTCCAGGGCGGATTCGGCGCCATCACTGATCTGCAGCGTGGTCGCCTCGACCGCGTCGGCGCTTTCGGCGTGGGGCGAGCCGTCGAGCGACAGCGTGTCCAGGTTGCGACGCCGGAGGTGATCGATCGCGGTGTTGTTGGCGATCTTGAAGATCCAGCTCGAGAACTTGAACTCGGGGCGATAGCTCTCGACCGCGTTGAGGACCTTCACGAAGGTTTCCTGCGCCAGATCCTCGGCCAGCTCGCGGTCGCGCACCATCCGATAGAGCAGCGAGAAGACCGGCCGCTGGTAGCGACGGATCAGCTCACGGTAGGCGGCCTCCCGGCCAGCCACGGCGTGACGCACCACTTCCTGATCGGTCAGCGCCTTCCAGTCCACGGTACCCTGCGGGCTCACGCGAGGGTCCCAGTGGCCGGGCCGCCGATCCAGGGATGCGCCCAATCGGGGGCCCCGGTAGCTTTCCCCGCAATGCCAACTGCCAACGAGGCGCTACCGGTCACGGGTGGGGATGCCAAGCGCGAGTATGTGCGCGGAGTCTTCACCGACATCGCTCCGCGCTATGACCTGCTGAACCACGTTCTCTCCCTCAACGCCGACACCCGCTGGCGCCGCACGGCGGTGGACCGCCTCGGCTGGGAACGGGCGCCCGAGGGCACCTACCTGGACCTCTGCGCCGGCACCCAGGACCTGGCTGCCGACCTCGGCAACCGGCCCGCCTTCCGCGGGCGGGTCATCGCGGCAGACTTCGTCCCCGCGATGCTGGTGCGCGGCAAGGGGAAGTCGGCGCGCGTCCGCGCGGCGGCGGCGGATGCGCTCCACCTGCCGTTCGAGGATGGCACCTTCGACGGGGCGACGGTCGGCTTCGGGGTGCGCAACCTGATGGATCTCGATGCGGGACTCCGGGAGGCGGCACGGGTGCTGAAGCCAGGCGCGCGCTTCGTGATCCTGGAATTCTCGACGCCGCGGTGGCAACCGCTCCGCAGCCTCTACCTCACCTACTTCCGTCACATCCTGCCGCGGGTGGGACGGCTCGTCTCGAAACATACGAACGCCTACGACTGGCTACCAGCGTCTGTCCTCGCCTTCCCCGAACCGCCGGCCCTGGCCGCCCGGATGACGGCGGCCGGCTTTGCCCAGGTGCAATGGGAAACGCATTGGGGCGGGATCGTGGCGGTGCACGTGGGGGTACGGGAGGAATCATGACACTCGACACCATTGCCGACTATATCGCCGCCATCGAGCGGATGGGCGAACTGGTCCGGATCACCCAGCCGGTCCGGACCCATCTGGAGATCGCGGAGATCGCCGATCGGACGATGAAGCTCCCCGGTGGCGGCCCGGCCCTCCTCTTCGAGCGGCCCGTGCTCCCCAATGGCCGCGAGTCCAGCATCCCGGTGGCGATCAACCTCTATGGCTCGCGGAAGCGGATGTGTCTGGCCCTCGGCGTCGATCGCCTCGATGCCATCGGCGACCGGATCGCCGAGATGGTGCAGCTCAAGGTGCCTGAGGGGATCATGGGGAAGCTGTCGATGCTCCCCAAGCTCGCCGAGATGGCCAAGTACCCGCCGAAGACGCGGTCGGGGAAGCCGGCCTGCCAGGAGATTGTCCTCCGTGGCGACGACATCGACCTCGAGGCGCTGCCGATCCTGCAGACCTGGCCGGGCGATGGCGGCTGCTACCTGACCCTGCCGATGGTGATCACCCGCGATCCGAAGACCGGCGGCCGCAACGTCGGGATGTACCGGGTGCAGGTGCAGGGGAAGCGCGACCTCGCGATGCACTGGCAGCGCCACAAGAGCGGCGCGGCGCACTGGCGCGAGATGGCCGCACGCGGCGAGACGATGCCGGTGGTGATCGCGATCGGTGGTGACCCGGCCTCGGTCTATTCCGGCTCCGCGCCGCTGCCGCCGGCGATCGACGAGTTCCTCTTCGCCGGTTTCCTCCGTCGTGAGCCGGTCGAGCTCGCCAAGGCGCTCACCTGCGACCTCGAGGTGCCTGCCGAAGCGGAGATCGTGATCGAGGGATACATCGATCCGAGCGAGGAGCTGGTGATGGAGGGGCCGTTCGGCGACCACACCGGCTTCTACTCGCTCGCCGATCGCTATCCGCGTCTGCATGTGACTGCCGTGACGATGAAGAAGAAGCCGACCTACATCGCGACGCTGGTCGGGCGGCCGCCGATGGAGGACTACTGGCTCGGCCATGCGACGGAGCGGATCTTCCTCCCGCTGTTGCGGCTGACCGTGCCCGAGATCGTCGACTATCACATGCCGGCGGCGGGGATCTTCCACAACCTCGTCTTCGCCAGCATCGACAAGCAGTATCCCGGGCAGGCCTACAAGGTGATGCACGCGATGTGGGGCACCGGGCTCATGTCACTGTCGAAGGTGCTGGTGATCGTCGACAAGGACGTGAATGTGCAGGATCAGGAGGAGACCTGGTGGGTCGCGCTCAACAACATCGACCCGAAGCGCGACGTCGAGTTCGCGCGCGGGCCGGTGGACGTGCTCGACCATGCCTCGCAGCACTTCTCCTTCGGCAGCAAGATGGGGATCGATGCCACGCGGAAGTGGCCCGAGGAGGGCTTCACGCGCGAGTGGCCGGACAAGATCGTGATGGA
The DNA here is from genome assembly GCA_016720805.1 of Gemmatimonadota bacterium. Taxonomy (NCBI): domain Bacteria; kingdom Pseudomonadati; phylum Gemmatimonadota; species Gemmatimonadota bacterium. The sequence goes on from JADKJZ010000012.1 coordinate 46,387, forward strand.
TGAGGGGACGAAGGCGAAGGTGGATGAGATGTGGGCGAGTTTAGGGATTGTTCGATGATCGATGATCGATCATCGATGATCGATCATCGCGAAGGCCAGACCTTCACCGGTCCCTCCGCCCTCGCCCGCTGGGCGTCGTTCGTGAAGTTGCCCCATACCCTCTTCGCATTGCCGTTCGCGCTGCTTGGCGTGCTCGCCGCGAGCCGCGTGGCGCCGGTGACGTGGGGGACGGTGGCGTGGGTGGCGGTGGCCTTCTCCTCGGCGCGCTTCGCGGCGATGGGCTTCAACCGGATCGTCGACCGCGCCTTCGACGCCGAGAACCCGCGCACCAAGGCGCGCGAGCTGCCGAGCGGGGCGATCGCGGTCGGCACGGCGAAGGTGGCGGTGGTGGTGGCGGCGATGCTCTTCATGGTGGCGAGCTGGCAACTGAATCCGCTCTGCCTCTATCTCTCGCCGGTCGCGCTCGCGTGGGTGCTGGGCTACTCGTACGCCAAGCGCTTCACCTCGTGGCCGCACCTCTGGCTCGGGCTGTCGCTGGCGATCGCGCCGGTCGGCGGCTGGCTCGCAGTGACCGGGGCGTGGAGCACGCCCTGGTGGCTGCTGCTGGTGATCACGCTCGGCGTGATGACCTGGGTCGCCGGCTTCGATGTCTTCTATGCGCTTCCCGACGAGGGCTTCGACCGCGACCAGGGGCTCCGGAGCGCCGTGGTGCGCCTGGGCCAGACGCGCGCGATCTTCTTCGGCAAGCTGCTGCACGGCATCACCATCCCCGCGCTCGCCGTCTTCGGCTGGGGCGCCGGCTTCGGCGTCTGGTACTATGTCGGCGTCGCCGCGGCGGCCGCCATCCTGACTTACGAGCATCAGCTGGTGAAGCCAGGCGACCTCTCCCGCCTCGACGCGGCGTTCTTCACGATGAATGGGGTGATGAGCGTGACGGTGTTCGTGTTTGCGTTGATCGATGTCGTTGTTGGATGATGGATGATGGATGATGGATGGTCGTGGATGAAGATCCGGAGGCCCCGTCATGCATATCCATCATCCATCATCCATCATCCCCTCTCGATGCGAGTTCTGCAATGACCGCCCTTCCCGTCGTCCTCGCCATCACCGGCGCCTCTGGCGCTCCTTACGCCGTGCGGCTGCTCGACGTGCTCGCGCGGGCGCGAGTGCCGGTGGACTTGATCGTGTCGTCGCACGGCTGGCGGTTGCTCCAGACGGAGTCGGGGGTCGCCGACCTCGCCGCGTTGCAGGCCGCGACGGGTGGTGACTGGTCGAGCATCACGGTGTACGACGATGGTGACCGGGGGGCGAAGCCGGCCTCGGGGTCGTACCGGACGCGCGGGATGGTGATCTGCCCCTGCTCGATGGGGACCGTGGCCGCGATTGCCGGCGGGACCTCGCGGTCGCTGGTGGAGCGCGCCGCCGACGTGATGCTCAAGGAGCGGCGGCCGCTGCTGCTGGTGCCGCGCGAGACGCCGCTGTCGCTGATCCACCTCCGCAACCTGACCGCTGTCACCGAGGCGGGAGCCACCGTGATGCCGGCGGCGCCGGGCTTCTACCATCAGCCGACCACCATCAGCGAGCTGGTCGACTTCATGGTGCAGCGGATGCTCGACCACCTGGGCGTCGACATCGCCCTCGCGCCGCGCTGGGGAGGCTGAGATGCGCCTCGGCATCATCGCCGACACCCACGGCCTGCTCCGCCCCGAGGTCTTCGAGGTCTTCGCCGGCGTCGATCACATTCTCCACGCCGGCGATGTCGGCCCGCTCGACATCATCACCGAGCTCGAGGCAATCGCGCCGGTCACCGCCGTCTTCGGCAATACCGACGGCTTCGACGTGCGGGCCCGGCTGCCGCGCGTGGCGCGGGTCGAGCTGGACGGCTTCGATATCGTCGTCACCCACGGCGACCAGTTCGGGCGCGGGGTGCCGAGCGAGGAATTCCAGGCGGCGTACCCGACCGCGGACATCCTGATTCACGGGCACACCCACATCCCCAAGCTCGAGCTGGTCGACGTGGTAGTGACGGTGATGAACCCCGGCGGGGCGGGTCCGCGTCGCTTCGACATTCCGGCGTCGGTCGGAATCATGGAACTGGAGGCAGGGATTCCGCCGCGTGGACGGTTGGTGCCATTGACGGGAGCGGATGAGGAGTGAGTGGTGAGTCGCGAGGGTCGTACGTCGTAAGTCGCAGGTCGTAGGTCGCAGGTCGTAGGTCGGAGGATGGGGATCGGAGGATGGAGGTCGAGAGCGGCCGGTTCCCGTACGGGGAGCCGGCCGATTGCGCGTTGGCGAGTCGCGCTGTTGCGCCTGGTCGTCAGGTGTTGGTCCGACGAATCAGGAGGCGCTCACATTGCGCGGCGCGGTGGGCGCGGCAAGCGGTTCGCTGGTCGTGAGTTGACGGCCAATTGACGCTGGCCATCTGCAGCGGAACAACTCCCGCGTGTAGCGCGAGGTGATTGTCACACCCCGTCGCCATGTTGGACGCTCCTCTCCTCAAGGAAGTTTACCGATGAAGCGTTTCGCGCTCTCCGCTGTTCTCGTCGCCGTTGCCACACCGCTCGCGGCGCAGACCACCGTGTACAACAACATGTACAATCCCGCGCCGGGGAATTACGTCAGCCAGGGCTTCGAGTGTTGCCAGGTGCAGGCCGTCGGCGGCCTGATCAGCATGAGCTCGGGCGGGACGCTCGAGGTGGCCCGTTTCGGAATGAGCAGCTGGGCCAAGGCCAGCGACTGGGTCGGCTTCGGGGGGAACACCGGCGCCGGCTTCACGGCCCCGATCACCCTGACGATCTTCGACGGCACCGGCGGCACGCTCGGCGCCCAGCTGTTCACGACCACCAGCAGCCAGTACATCCCGTACCGCCCCGAGGCGGACGCGACCTGCCCGGGTGGCACGGCGTGGCGCGATCAGACAGGGGCCTGCTTCAACGGCATGGCGTTCGAGATCGCCTTCGCACCGATCGGGTGGCTGCTCCCGCAGGACATCGGTTACGTGCTGTCCTACAACACGCAGACCGTGGGCTACAATCCGACCGGCACTCCGACCCCGATGAACTCGATCAACGTCGGCCTGCTCGCCGGCCTCGGCGGCACGACCGTCGGCTCGACGATCAACGCGCTGTACGACATGACCACCGGCGGGATGACGGTGGATGACGGCAGCTACGGCTACTCGACGTTGGCGGAGTTTCGGATCGTCTCCCCGGGCAGTGGCGGCCAGGACGTCGTTCCCGAGCCGGCGACGATGACGCTGCTGGCGACCGGGCTGGCCGGAATGGCGGCGGCGCGGCGGCGGAAGGCGAAGCGGTCGTAGGTCTCAGGTCTCAGGTCATGCGTCGGAAGTCCATCACCCTGTTCCAGGATACCCCCATGAAGCGCTTGCTCCTGTCGCTCGCCTTGGCAATGCCCGCCATGTCCCTCGCCGCACAGACCGCCGTGACCTCCCCCGGCGTACTGGTCAACCCGGGCCCGGGGAGCATGAGCGATCCCGCGGCGATCGAGACCTGGCACCGCACTGACGTGCGCGCCGGGTCGAGCATCGGTATCGATGGCACCTTCACCTACGGTGCGCCGGGATCGGTGTACCTCTCAGGGACGAACGGGACCAGCAAGGCCGATCTCACCTATCTGTTCTCCGCCAACAACTATCAGCTGTTGTCGAGCTTCTCGACCGGCCAGTACTCCTGGCTCAAGTCGTCCGCGTCGGGGCCCGACGTCGCCCCGGCCCCGTCGATGCGGCTGATGATTTACGATCCCGTCCTCGCGGCGACCGGCTTCCTGATCTATGAGCCGTATATCAACGGTCCGAACGCGGCACCGGAAGACATCTGGACGACGTCCGCCTTCTCCGCCACCTCCGGGTCGCTCTGGCTCCGGTTGCAGGGCGCGAGCTGCTACAACAACAACATCGGCAACCTGCCCACCATTCAGGGCTATGCCGGAGGCGCCAGCGTCGGCTGCGACAACGCCACCACCAAGTCGCTCAGCGCAAGCACCCTGATCTATGGTGTCAATTTCGGCATCGGCAGTGGCTGGAATGACAACTTTCTCGGTGCCGTCGACGGGGTCCAGTTCGCCTTCACGTCGGGGTTCAGCGGCTCCTTCGACTTCCAGACGGTCGGCGGGCAGCAGGACGTCGTCCCCGAGCCGGCGACGATGACACTGCTGGCGACCGGGCTGGCCGGGATGGCGGCGGCGCGGCGGCGGAAGGCGAAGCGGTCGTAAGTCGTAAGTCGTAAGTCGTAAGTCGTAAGTCATGAAAGGTGAGACGTGAAACGTGAGAGGTGAAACGTGCCATAGTGAGGCAGACGTTTCACCTCTCACGTTTTACCTCTCACGTTTCACCTATATCCTGCGACCCTAACGATCATCGATCATCGATCGTCGATCGTCGATCATCGATCATCGATCATCGATCATCGACCACCACCTAGCGACTCTCGACCACCACCCGCACCGTCGCCGCCGGATACATGGTTTGCAGCCGTTTCGGTGGCCCTCCCTCGTCGCAGACGTCCCGGGCGAGCCAGAGTACGCCGCCGCCCCAGACGCTTCGCAGCGCGCTATCGGGCACGGTGGCAAGGTCGTTGCCGTCGTTCCAGCGCGGTGCGCCGCAGTTCCAATTGGTGAGTGAAAGGATCGAGACCGCGTCGCGCTCCGGGGCAAAGGTCCAGACCAGCCAATAGACCCTGGCGTGAGCGGTGCCCGGCGGTCGACAAAGGGTTCGGTGATCGCATCGCGCGCGCGAGTGTGCAAGGTGATCACCGTCAGTGTGTCTTCGATTGCCGGTCGCATCGTGGAACTCCCCGCCAGCATCCAGAGCGCCGCCTGGCTCGGGGTCGTATAGCGCAGCTGCACGAAGCCGACGAGTGAATCGCCCGGTGCGACGACCACTTCCGGCTGGTGCGGCGTGATCGGCTGGCCGTTGAGCATTCCCCCGACGATGGCAAGCGACTGCGTGTCGAACCCTCGGAACACGGTCACTCGGAGCGCTGGCAGTCGCCCCACGCGGAACGAGACCTCGAGTGAATCCTGCAGGCCAGCATGGACCACCAGGGTGGTGGCCGTGATCTGCCCGTTGGTGACGCGCGTGGGCGCTTCCAGTCGTGCCGAGTCGACGGGGCCCGACCAGCCGGCGATGTCGAGCGGCATGCCGTCGAGCGCCGTGCTGATGCGCCCGAGTCGGTCGCGGACGGTGAAGGACGGTGGGATCTGTTGCGCCTGACGCGCCCGGGGTGCAGGACGTCGATGCCGGGAACACTCGGCGTGTTGTCCAGGCTGAGCCGAGCCGGTTGACGCAACCATTCCACGACGCCCCATCCGCCGAGCGCCAGCAGGACCGCCATCCCCAGCATGAGTCGGAGCAAGGCCGGCGTCGCCGCCGCGCTGACGCGCCAGCGCATCCCGCGCGGGGCATCGGCGGGGAGGACGATCGTGGCGAGGGCACGGCCACGTGGTCCGCCGCGGACGCGACGTCGCCAATGGCGCACAGCTCGGACCGCCTCGGCCTCGTCCCCCTGTGCGAGAGAGATGCGAACCGCGCGCTGCAGGTCGTGGAGGCCGTCGCCGTGCAGGCCGAGCCAGCGGGCGTGCTGGAGCGAGAGGTCGCGCCGTTCGTCGGGCGAGAGGCCCTCGATCGCCTGCTGCCGCACGAGATCGTGGCTCAGCTGAAAGCCGATGCTGTTTCGTTCGACCCATCCCGATCGTTCCAACCGGGCCAGACGGTCCCGCGCGGCGGACGGCGAGCCGACATCGGCGAGAGCCGCGAGTTCAGCCTCCACCACCGTCCCTCCCGCAATCGCGAGGTAGCCGAGCACCCGGCGATCGAGATCGCCCGAGGGGAATGCCGGGTCACGATGCAGCACCAGCGAGGGAATGACGGCGAGGAGGTCATCGCCGCGGGTTCCTTCGGCCGCGAGGACATTGAGTCGCTGCAGCGCACGCATGACGTAGATCGGCACACCGCCCGTGACGAGGAGCACGGCCTCCGCCGCCTTGGGGTGGACCGTGGCCGGCAACGAGGGCAACTCCGTGGCCAGCAGCGTCGCGATGTCGTCGGCCGTCAGGGAGGAAAGGTGGAGCGTGAACCACTGGGAGGACATCGCGGCGGTCAGGTCTCGCGTCGCGAACAGGCAGACGGCTTGTCCCGTGCCCGCCCGAGGCCGTGGCAAGCAGCGTGAGCGAGGCTTCATCGCCCCACTGCGCGTCGTCCACCACGAGCTGGAGCGGTTGGCGTTCACTCACGGCACTGACCAGCTCGTCGAGCGCGTCGGCGAGCGCAGCGCGGGTGGGGGCCTCCGGTGCCGTGCGGTCGTGCCTGCCGAATCGCGTGGCGAGCCGTGGATTCGCCGCGACCAGCACCTCGGCCTCCGCCGGGTCGATCCCGAGTGCCTCGGGGAGTTCCGTCAACGCATCGACGATCCGGTTCAGCAGGGTGACGGCGTCGTGGCCTCGTCGACCGACACCATCACGGGCTGGTCTGCCGCCGTCGACTCGCGCAGCAGTCGACTCTGCCGAAGCCTGCCCCACGGCGATGATCCGTCGAGGCTCCTGAGGAGGCAGGCGCAACAGGTTGCTGAGGGGGGGGGGGGCGGAGGGCCTCGGCGGGTCGCCGTGCTCGAAGCGGCGGAGCCGCGGCCAGCAGGCGCCAGCCCCGGGGGGGCGGGGGCCGGGGGGGGGCCGGGGGGGGGGGCCCCCGGGCGGGGCCCGGCCCGCCGGGCGCCCCCCGGCGGGCGGGGGGGGGGGGGGGGGGGGGGGGGGGGGGCGGGGGGGGGGGGGGGCGAGAGGGGGGGCAGACGCCGCGAGCGTTCGGCCAGCGAGCGCCCTCATCGTCGGGCCCGGGGGCCGGGGCACCGCCGATTCACCCCCGCCGCCAACTCTTGCCCGTGGTCCCAGCCCAAGGAGCCACCGTGGCACCCTCGCCATCGCCACGTCGCCCAATCACTGCATCGCGAGCAGGCGGATCGTTGTCCCCTCTCCGCGGGCCGAAGAATTGGCGCAGCCGATAGAGGGTCTGCCGCAGCGAAGCCTTCGCGTTCGCATCGTCCCGCTCACCCCACCCAAGGGCCGTCAGGGTCTCACGACTCGCGCCGCGCTCAAGGTGAGCCGTCAGGTAGACCAGGATCAGGAGTGGCTTGCCAGCGGGGAGGAGGAGTTGCGACTCGCCACGATCGCCCTCGACGATGAGTGAAGGCGTCCCGAAGCAGCGGAGTCGCAGTGACGCGAGATTGACGGACGGCTGGCTGGGCAGGGAGAGCCTCGAGTGGTCGGGTCCATGACATCAGACCACTCAATATGCCCCGCCAGTCGTCAATCGGGCGTCAAATAGCGCCAGTCGTGGGTTTCACATTCCATCCGGCTTGGGCGCGTTGCTCTTCGGGTTCAGCCCGCTCCCGATGACCTTTCCCTCGGCGTTCATGACCCAGCGGACCACCACCGGCTCATTGGCGAACTCGCTGAATTCCGCCTCGTACCAGTACTGCGGCATGCCGTTCCGGTAGGTGAGCTTCTCGACCAGCACCTTGGTCGGGAAACCGGCACGTTCGGAGATCTGCTGCATCATGGCGGTGATACCGGCCACGCCCTCTGCCTTGGCGAGCATGCCAGCGTCAAAGGCGCCGGCCAAGGAGTCGGCCAGTCCGGCAAAAAACCAGCGCGTGTAGGTCTTCCCGAGCGCCGTGAGCCTGGCTTCCTGCTCAGCGGTGAGCTTCGGGGCCGGAGCGGCGACCGCTGCGACCGGGGCCGGGGTCTGGGCTGCGAGTGGAGCGGCGGCGAGTGGGCGGCGGCGAGGAGCAGCAGGGCGGGGGCGAGGAAGCGCATCAGGGTCGGTCCGGTTGAAGGTGGTCCCACGACGAGTGGGGGCCGACTCCGGTTTCATCCTGAAACTGATACGATCATCGATGATCGATCATCGATCATCGATCGCCATTCCTCCCCATTCACCAAGTGGCACCGTCCATCGCCACGCATTCGGTCGGTTCCGGAACCAGGACATCACCAGTAGCCGCTGATGCAGGCGTTCAGGCGACACTCGGCCGATCGGTTCCGGCGGCTTGGCGAGTTCCGTCGTCACCACTCCGGCAAAAGCCTCCCGCTCGATCGGGGAGACCGGGTCGGGGTAGCAGGCACGGACTTCGCCGCGGACGATCACGAAGGCCCGGGCATCGCCGCGCGCACCCGGGTCGCGATAGACGAACGACAGCGCCTCGAGCGACGCTCGGCTGCGCGCCACCGCCGCCATCAACCACTCCAGCGATTCGAACTTCCCACGCCAGTACGCCGCCCGCTCGAAGTCGCCATCGTCGGCGCGCTCCGTCATCGAGACGACCACCCGATCGATCGGCTGGATGCTGCGCCCCTCACAGAACGCCGCCGCCAGGTCCGCCCGCGTCCGATACGCCGGCTCCGAGACGAGCCCTGCGCAGGGCCCGAGGCAGGTGCCAAAATCGAAGCGCGGGCACGCGGCGCGAATCGGATCGGTGAAGAGATCCTGCTGGTCGGCATAGTGGACCGGCATGTCGGCGCGGCAGTCGCGAATGCCGAGGAGGTCTGTCAGGACTCGCGCCGCGTCGAGGGTGCGGGCGCGCGACGGGAAGGGGCCGTAGATGCGGCCGCGATAGCGCTCGGGAGCCGCCGTGGAGACCAGCCGCGGTGCCCGTTCGTCGGTGACCACCAGGAAGCCGGCGGCCTTGTTGCGATTCATCGCCACGTTGAAGGGCGGCCGGAATTTCCGGATCAGCTCCAGTTCCGTCAGCGCGGCGGCGAATTCGCTCGGGGTGGGATCGATCCGGATATCACTCGCCGCATGGAGAATGCGGGCCCCCTTGTCTTCGGGGTAGGATGCCCGAAAGTACGACAGCAGCCTGGTGCGCAGCGCTTTCGCCTTGCCGACGTACAACACGCGGCCATCGGCGCCGAGCATCCGGTAAGTGCCCGGACGATCGTCGGCAAGCCGCTTGACCCGGAAGCGCAGCGCCTCGAGGTCGGTGGCGGGGAGGGGAAGCGCGAGGGAGCGCATGCCTGAAGATAGCGAACAGCGAACTGCGAACCGCGAACCGGGCCCCTCCGCCGCTCGCCGCTCGCTGGTCGCCGTTCGCCGCCTACGTCTGACACCTCCAACACAACACCGTCCCCCGGGCATCGATGTCGTGGGTCATCACGAGCCGGGTGCCGCAGACCTTGCACGGCTCCCCTTCACGGCCGTACACGTAGAGCTCCAACTGGAAGTTGCCCGGGGCGCCGGTGGAGGAGACGTAGTCGCGGAAGGTGGTCCCCTCGCTGGCGATGGCGGCGTCGAGAATCCGGACGACGTGGCCGTGGAGGGCGCGCAGCTTCTCGACCGGGACCTTGTTCGCGGGCTTCGATGGATCGATCCCGGCCGCGAAGAGCGCCTCGGTCGCGTAGATGTTGCCGACCCCAACCACGACGCGCTGGTCCATCAGCACCTTCTTGATCGCCGCGCGCGACTTCGCGAGCCGAGCGGCAAACAACGCTGGCGTGAACGCCGGGTCGAGCGGCTCGGGGCCGAGGCGCGCCTCGTAGGCGGCCCACGCGGCGGCATCGCACCAGCGCAGCGTCCCGATGCGGCGCACGTCGCGGTAGACCAGCAGCGAGCCGTCGTCGAGCGTGCACACCAGCACGGCGTAGTGATCCTCATCCTCCGACATTGGCCGGTCGTACACGAGCAGGGAGCCGGTCATCCCCGGTTGCACGGCGAGCAGCTTGGTGTCGGTGTGGAGGAGGGCGTGCTTCGCGCGGCGGGTCACGTCGCTGATCGTGCGCCCCGCGAGGCCGCGAAGCAGCACGCCCTTCGTCACCCCGTCGAGGACGTTGTCGTGGCGGAGCGCCACCGACTCGATGCGTCGCCCGACGAGGCGGGCGCGCAGCTGGCGAACGAGGGTTTCGACTTCTGGCAGTTCAGGCATCTGAATCGATGATCGATGATCGATGATCGATCATCGATTCGCCTCGCGCCAGCCGATGTCGCGTCGGTACTGTTTCCCTGCAAACTGGATCGCCTCGGCGGCCGCGCGGCTCCGCGCCTGCGCCTCGGCGAATGTCGGCGCGACGGCGGTGACCGCGAGCACCCGACCGCCGTTGGTGACGAGCGTGCCGTTGCCCTGCTGCGCCGTGCCGGCGTGATAGACGGTGACGCCCTCGCCGAGGTCGGCAGGGATGGTGATCGCGTCGCCCTTCCGGCTCGACTCCGGGTAGCCGGCACTCGCCAGCACCGTGGTGACAGCCGCGTCGCTGTGGAGATCAAGCGCGGGGAGTGGCTCACCCTTCGCGGCCGCGTCGAACAACGCCGTGAGCCCCGAGCGGACCAGCGGGAGCACCACCTCCGTCTCGGGATCGCCGAGGCGGCAATTGAACTCCACCACGTTGGGCGTGCCGTCGGGATGCAGCATGATGCCGGCGTAGAGGACGCCGCGGAACGACGCGCCGCGGCGCTCGAGCTCGCGGAGCGTCGGCAGCAACACCTCATGCTCGATCCGCGCCATCGCCTGGGGCGTCGCAATCGCGACCGGTGTGTAGGCGCCCATGCCGCCGGTGTTGGGGCCGGTGTCGCCTTCGCCGATCCGCTTGTGGTCCTGCGCCGGCGGGAGGATGCGCACCTCACGGCCGTTGGTCACCGCCAGTACCGACAGCTCCTCGCCCTCGAGAAATGCCTCGATCACCACCACGTCGCCGGCCGCGCCAAGCTGATGCGCGCCCATCATCGCCTGCAACGCATCGCGCGCCTCGGCGCGCGTGGCACAGACCACCGCGCCCTTCCCGGCGGCGAGCCCCGACGCCTTCACGACCAGCGGTTCGGCGTGTGCGTCCACGTACGCCAGTGCCGCGGCGAGATCGTTGAAGGTGGCGCTCGCGGCGGTCGGGACGCCGGCGGCGAGCATCACATCCTTGGAGAACGCCTTCGACGACTCGATCTGGGCGGCGGCCGCCACCGGGCCGAAGACGATGCGCCCCTCGGCGCGGAGCCGGTCCGCCAACCCGAGCGCCAGCGGCACCTCGGGACCGACCACCACGAGGTCGATGGCGTGCGCGTCGGTGGCATCGGCCAGGCGGTCGATGTCATCGGCGGCGATCGGGAGATTGGTGGCGAAGGCCGCGGTGCCGGGATTCCCCGGCGCGACGTAGATCTGGTTGGACGGATCGTCCTGCAGGAGCGCGAGGGCGAGCGCATGTTCGCGCCCGCCCCCGCCAACGACCAGCAGCCTCACGCGGAGCCCTTCGCGCGCGCTTCCTGAAAGGCTTCCTTGGCGCGTTCGGTGGCCCGCTTGGCCGCGTTCTTCAGGTGTTCGCCCACTTCCTTGATCTCCTGCTTGTAGTGCTCCTTGGCGTCGTGCATGTCGTCGCGCAGCGGCCGCTCCGCCTGCTCGGTGCCACGCCGGACGTACTCGCCGCGCAGGATCCGCTCGTAGTCGCCACTCTGCACCCACTTCTGCACCTCGGCGGCGCGGACGACGTTCATCGGATGGGTCAGCGCGAGCGTGCTGAGGATCTTGTAGACCACGTCGAGTCCGTCGTTCGAGGACGCGTACTCGTTGGCCTGCACCATGAAGGGCTCGAGGTTGAGGTCGCCCGGGCGGATGTTCGTCGTGTTGCCGCCGCCGGCCATCTTCATGAAGAGGCGCATCGTCGCCTGCAGGTCCTGTGAGCCGAGCAGCGAGGCGCGGTCGGCCGACAGCTCCGACTTCCGCGACCACTCGAGGAACGCAAACTTCACCGGCAGCAGGATGATCGAGGCGAGCATGGGCAACGCGCCGAGGCTCACCATCACCATGATCGCCGCGATGGTGCGGTAGAGTGAATGCCCGCTGATCACGTGGCCAAGTTCGTGCGCCAGCAGGACGCGCTGCTCCTCGGTGTCGAGCAACTCGAGCGCCGACGAGTGGATCACGATGAACGGATCGTCGATGCCGTACGCGCCGGCGTTGAAGATCGGCGTCTGGGTGACATAGAGCTCGGGAATCGTTTCCCACCCGAAGGTGGAACAGTTCTCGACATGCAGCGCCCAGAGGAGCGGGAACTGGGTGGGGCCGACGCGGACCGCATTGCCCTGGAAGAGGAGGCGGATGCCGCGCTCGCCGCCGAGCATGCCGAGAATCTTGCGAATCACCTCGTCGACACCGGGGACGGCGCGGAGGGTCTGCAGGGCGGCGCGGTCCGCCGGATGCTCCCACGCCACCGCGGCGATTTCGGGGAGGGCAATACGGGGGCGGGCAGCCGGAAGCGAGGTCATCGGAGACTCGTGCGTTGAGGTTCCGTCCCCTTACGCAGCGGGGGACGGCCCTGTTTCATCGTGCATCGTCAGGCGGAGAGCGCCTTGTCCAGGTCCGCCTGCAGGTCACCCAGGTCCTCGATCCCGACCGAGAGCCGCACCAGCGAGTCGGTCAGCCCCATCTCGTCCCGCAGCGCCTTCGGCACCGAGGCGTGGGTCATCGTCGCGGGGTGGCCGATCAGCGACTCGACGCCACCGAGCGACTCCGCCAACGCGAAGAGGTGCGTCGACTCGACCACGCGGCGCGCGCGTTCGAGCGAGCCGAGCTCAATGGAGATCATCCCGCCGAAGCCCGCCATCTGTCGCTTCGCGAGCTCGTGCTGCGGATGGTCGGGGAGGCCGGGGTAGTAGACGTGCTGCACGTCGGCGCGCCCGGCGAGCCAGGTCGCCAGCGTGCCGGCGCTGTCGCAGTGGGCGCGCATCCGGAGTGGCAGCGTCTTGATGCCGCGCAGCGCCAGCCAGCAATCGAACGGACCGGGGATGCCGCCGGCGGCGTTCTGCAGGAAGCCGATCCGCTCACCCAGGTCCTCGCGCGCCGTCACCAGGGCGCCGCCGACCATGTCGGAGTGGCCGTTGAGATACTTGGTGGTGGAGTGGAGGACGATGTCGGCGCCGAGGGCGAGCGGGCGCTGCAGGATCGGCGTCGCGAAGGTGTTGTCGACGACGAGCAGCAGGCCATGCGCCTGGGCCAGGTCGCCCACCGCGCGCAGGTCGGTGAGGAACATCATCGGATTGGTGGGCGTCTCGCAGTACAGCATCCGCGTCGTCGGGCGAAGCGCGGCCTCGATGTTCGCCACGTCGCGCATGTCGACGAAGGTGAAGGCGACGCCGAAGTTCTCGTAGACGCGCTGCATCAGCCGGTGACTGCCGCCGTAGACGTTGCTCCCCACCACGACGTGGTCGCCCGACTTCAGCAGCTTGAGGACGGTGTCGAGTGCCGCGAGTCCGGAGCCGAACGCAAAGCCGTGGAGGCCGCCTTCGAGCGCCGCGAGGTTCCGCTCCAGCGCCTCGCGCGTCGGGTTCGCGGTCCGGGCGTACTCGTAGCCGTTGTGTGGCACGCCGAGGGCGTCCTGCACATAGGTCGAGGTCTGGAAGATCGGCGGCATCACCGCGCCGGCCACCGGGTCGGGCAGCTGGCCGGCGTGCACGGCGAGTGTGGCGAGCTGCTGCGTGGTGTGCGCTTCGGGCAAACGGGTCATCAGCCGACCGGGCGAGGGAAGGCCGAAGCTTATGTCCCGCATCAACTTGGGGCAAGGCGCGATTGTGGAACACGGACTGGACCCGGTAGCTTGCGGCTGGTCGCATTGCGCACGATTTCCCAGCCCCGAGGTCGGTCTGCCGATGTCCGAAACCCTGATGATCTCCGTCTCCGGCATGCGCGGGCATGTCGGCAGTGATTTGACTCCCGAACTGGTGGCCCGTCACGCCGCCGCGCTCGGGGCCTGGGTGCGCAGCCGTGGCGGCACGAGCGTGGTGATCGGGCGCGACGCGCGGACGTCGGGGCCGATGTTCACGCTGGCCGCGACGGCCGGTTTCCAATCGGTGGGTGTCGACGTGATCGACGTCGGCATGGTGCCCACGCCGACGGTGCAGATGGCGGTGGAGCATCATCACGCTGGCGCCGGGCTGATTCTGACGGCGAGCCACAATCCGATCGAGTGGAATGCGCTGAAGTTCGTCGGTCCGGACGGCATTTTCCTCGACGCCGAATCCGGCGCGATCGTGCGTCGACTGGCCGACGAGGGTCCTCCGCGAAGCGGGTGGGACACCATCGGCACTCGCCGCGATGACCCGGAGGCCGTCGAGCGGCACCTCGATGCCATCCTGGCGCTCCCCGAGATCGATGTCGAGGCGATTCGCGCGGCCCAGTTCCACGTCGCGCTCGACTGCGTGCGCGGTGCGGGGGCGCCGTCGATGCTGGCGCTGTTCGACCGCCTCGGTGTCCGGGTCAGCGGGATCAACCTCGAGACCGACGGTCGCTTCCCCCGCGAGCCCGAGCCGATCCCCGAGAACCTCGGTGCATTGGGTGAGCTGGTCCGGGCCTCAGGCGCCGACCTCGGGATGGCGGTCGATCCGGATGTCGATCGGCTGGCGCTGGTCGACGAGTCGGGAACCCCGATCGGGGAGGACTACACCCTGGCCGTGGCCACCCGGGCGGTGCTCGCCCGGCAGCCGGCCGGCAGCGGCCCCCAGACCGTGGTCGTCAACCTCTCGACCTCCCTGGTGGTGGAGGATGCGGCCCGCTCGGGCGGGGCGCGGTTCGTCCGGGCGCCAGTCGGGGAGGCCAATGTGGCCCGGGCGATCGTGGCTGAGCGCGCCGTCATTGGCGGGGAGGGGAACGGCGGCGTGATCCTGCCCGCCCTCCACGTGGGGCGGGATGCCCCGCTGGGGGCGGCCCTCATCTTGCAATACCTGGCC
>JADKJZ010000013.1 GCA_016720805.1 Gemmatimonadota bacterium
TTGCCAGCTCTTGCCGCCGTCCTTGGTGCGATAGACGCCGCGCTCCTTGTTCGGCCCGAAGACATGCCCGAGCGCACCGACGTAGGCGATGTTCGGGTCGGTCGGGTGGGTGACGATGCGGGAGATGTACTGCGTCTCGCCGAGGCCTATGAAGCTCCACGTCTTGCCGGCGTCGAGCGACTTCCAGACGCCATCGCCGTGGGAGACATTGCCGCGGATCGGCGTCTCGCCCCCGCCGGCCCAGACGATGTCGGGGTTGCCGCGGAAGAGGTCCACTGCGCCGATGGTGCCGCCGAAATAGTCGTCGGTGGTCGGGTTCCAGCTCTTGCCGCCGTCGAGTGTCTTCCCAGACGCCTCCGCCGGTGGTGCCGACGTAGTACTCCTCCGGTCGCACCGAGCCGACGACCAGGTCATCCGGCCAGTGTGCGCCGGTCGAGCATTCGCCACTGGAGGCCGCGCCAAGCGGTGGTGTCGATGGCCGGGCGCTGCTGGGCAGTGGCGAGCGTCGGGAGGAGGGCGGCCAGGGCAAACAGGCGGGGAGTGCGGAGCAGGTGGCGCACGGAAGCCTCGGAGAAGGACCGGAAGTGCGGGAGGAGAAGAACCTACGGAAGGGGGAGGGACCGCGCACTCAGATGTCGCGGTCCTCCCAGTCGACCTTCTTCATCAGGTGGTGGACCCCGGGGGCGAGCAGCAGGCCGGTCACGGCGATCACCACCAGACCGCAATAAAGGGCGTAGATCCCTGCGAAGAGCTTGCCGGGCTCGGAGAGCTCGACGGCCACGGGCCCCATCCCGCCCAGCAGCATCGCACTGTTCAGGAAGGCGTCGAGCCAGCTCATCCGCTCGAAGTGGCGGTAGCCCACCATGCCGATCACCAGCGAGAAGGCGAGCACGGCGAACGACACGACGGAGTGCAGCAGTTGTCGCCGGAAGAAGCGACGACGATTGGGCTGGGCCACGCCCGGCGCCGTCATGACACCACCGCTTCGCGACGAAGCAGGAACCCGACGCCGCGCATCGTCTGCAGGAGCGGCACGCCGGCCGCTTCGTTCAGCTTGCGCCGGAGGTTGCCCACGTGGACATCGACCACATTGCTCTCGGGGTCAAAGTGAAGGTCCCAGACTTTTTCGAGCAGCGTCGTCCTGCGGATCACCTCTTCGGCGTGCAGCAGGAAGAATTCCAGCAACTGGAACTCCTTCGGCGTGAGGTCGAGTGTCGTCCCGTGGACGGTGGCGCGGTGCTGCAGTCGATCCATTCCCACGCAGTCGTACTGAAGCATGTCGAGTCGTTGTGCTCCGCCCCGGCGCGTCAGTGCCCGCAGTCGTGCCAGCAACTCGTCGAAGCGGAACGGCTTCGAGAGATAGTCATCCGCCCCGGCGTCCAACCCGCGGACCACGTCCTCCGGGGCGTCGCGGGAGGTGAGCATCAGGATCGGCGTGGTGCGGCCCTCGCGCCGCAATTCGATCGCCACCTGCACGCCGTTCTTCTTCGGCAGCATCACGTCGAGCAGGATTGCGTCATAGTCGCCCACATGGGCCAGCAGCGTCGCCTCCTCCCCATCGACCGCGACATCCACCGTGTACCCCTCCTCCTCGAGCCCATGCTTGATGAAGGAGGCAACCTTTCGCTCGTCTTCCACAACCAGCAGCTTCATCGGTGGGCGCTCCGGGTCATGGGGACTTCCGAACAGTCGGGAGGTCGAGGTAGAAGCAGCCGCAGCCCGCACGGGGCACGGTGTCGAGGTCCCCGCCCAGGAGGCGGGCCAATCGTCGCGAGAGCGGCAGGCCGAGCCCGACCCCCTGTTTCTCCCCTTCGGCAGTGGTCACATACACGTCGAAGATCCGCTCGGCTTCCTCCTCGCGGATGCCGGGCCCCTCATCCTCGACCAGATAGCGGACCATCGCGCCCTCGGGACGCACCGAGAGCCGCACCATGGTCTCGGCGGGGCTGTACTTGATGGCGTTGGTGAGCAGGTTCATCAGGATCTGTTCCACGCGGCTGGCGTCGGTTTCGATCGTGGGCAGGTCATCCGCAAGCTCCATCGCCAGCCGGATCGACTTGGCACTGGCCGCGGGTGTCGCCCGTCCCGTCGCCCGGTGGGCCAGCGCGACCGCGTCGACACGTCGCACCACCGGCTTGAGGCGATCCTCATCGAGTCGACTCAGGTCGAGCAGGTCGCTGATCAGGTCGATGGCCTGCTGGGCGGCGTCATACACCTCGAATGCCTCTCGCGGAGCCGTCGCACGATCCTGCTTGCGGACCAACAGCTCTGACCAGCCATACACGGCGGCGAGTGCGTTGCGCAATTCGTGATTGACCATCGCGAAGAACCGCTCGCGAGTCCGCTGGAGCTGGTGCACCTCGTCCAGCAGCCGGGCGCTCTCTTCATGCAACCGCGCATTCTCCACCGCGGCCGCCGACATCGCGGCGAGCAGGATGGCGACGTGTTCGTCGTCGGCACTGAACTGGTCGCCACCCTGCTTCTCGGTCAGGTAGAGATTCCCGATGATCCCGCGCCGACCGGTGATCGGTACGCCGAGGAAGGAATGCATCGGCGGATGGTGCGGGGGAAAGCCACAGGAATCGGGGTGGCGGACCAGGTCCGGGAGGCGGATCGGGCGCCCTTCCCGGAGCAGCAGGCCGAGGACGCCATGGCCTCGGGGCGGCGCGCCCATCACTTCCCGTTCCTCGTCACTGATGCCATGCGTGACGAAGCGCTCGAGCACCAGGCCGTCCGGGGCGAGCACACCGATCGCCGTGTACCGGGCGCCGATCACCTCCGCGGCGATCGCGACCACGCGGTGGAGCACGCCCTCCAGGGACGCCTCCGAGGTGAGGGCGAGTCCCGCGAGCACCAGCCCCTCCATCCGTTCGCCTTCCTGCTTGCCGGAATTGCTCGTGGGCGCCGTCCTTCTGGTCGCGGGTCGCTGCGGTCGTGCCGTGATGATTGAAGAAACCTTCATCCCCGGCCCATCCTCCCTTCCGGTGCGATGGTGCACCTTCCGGCCCTGTACCGGTCCGAATGACCCTCGCTGCGCGGGAGCGCCGAGATGTCCCTTCGCGAGACGGAACCGCCCGGCGACCCCGCCGGCGAGGCTCCACCAGAGGACAACGAAACGGCCCAATGGGCCTGGCAGAGCTTCGACCAATCTCCACGACGCTGGCATCAGGCGCTTCGCCACGCGCAGCCGAGCGGTGGTGGCTACATGCGATCCGAGACTTACCTGCTGACGCGGCACTCCACGAATCTCGTGAAGCTCCGGCAGGACCGGGTGGATGTCAAGCGGCTGATGGCCACCGAGCCGAGTGGCATGGAGGCCTGGGCAACGGTTCGGCGGCTCCCGCTCCCGCTGTCCCCACCGGTTATCGCCGAACTCTGCACCGGGTGGCAATGCGATCCACCGCGGCCATGCCCGACCATCCGCACGGTGGATGACTTCCACGCTTTCCTTGCCCAGCAGCTTCCCGAGGTGCGCGTCCTCCCGGCGCGAAGCTGGCGACGCGAGTACCGCCTTCTCGAGTGTCAGGCCGAGCGGCGAACAATCCTGGTGGGCGGAAACGTCCTCGAATTGCTGGCGATCAGGCACCCCGACCTCGCCACGCTCCGCACGACCGTGCACGCGCTCGACCTGGGCAAGGGACCGACGACCTCGGTGCTGACGGCGCTGCGACAATTGCTCGGATGGCCCGCGGATCGCAACCGCCCGGGGTGACCATCGCGACCCGGTGATCTCTCCCGTGGCATGCCAGTGGAGTGCTTCGGCGACTGAAACGGTCCCCATTACACGCCCGTGTTGCCGGTTGCCGATCGGGCGTCACTGGTAGTGATTGCACAACAGCGTGTGAGTCTCGCCGCCGTGGTAATGCTCGAATCGCGCTGACATTCTGGAGTCGCTCATGCGCAGGTTTGCCTTCCTTCTTGCGATCGCGTCGACCTCGACGGTGTCGCTCGCGGCGCAGCAGTTCGCCTCGTCGACGCTGCCTCCCAGTGAGTGCGGCGCGTGCGTGGCCTCGCTTGCCGTCGGCATTCATCAGGCGCCTGCGGACACCGGTCGCCTCCGGGCGATCGAATACAGCGACGCATACGCCGTCCGGCTGAAGATCCATCGACTCGCCAGCTACGCCGAGTTGCCACTCTTCGCCGCGGAATACTTTCTCGGCGAGAAGTTGCTGCGTGATCAGCGCAACGGGTTGAACCAGGGTGGTGAGGATGGTGGGAGCCGATCGAGTGCGCGTGGTGCGCACTCGGCGGTGGCGGCCGGGCTCGGGGTGCTCTTCACCGTGAACACCGTCACGGGTGGGTGGAATCTCTACGAGTCGCGGAAGGATCCCTCGGGCCGGACACGCAAGTGGCTCCACACCATCACGATGCTCGCGGCCGATGCCGGATTCCTGTGGACCGCCGCGGCGGCGGAGGGGGCGCGTGAATCCGATGCCGGGGCGCGGACGCACCGCACGCGCGCCATCGCCTCGATGAGTCTCGCGACCGCCTCCACCGTGATGATGTGGCTCTGGAAGGATTGATGCTCACGACTCTGATCGACACGCTCATCCGCTGGTGCGCGCCCTGGCAGACGTTCTACGGCGATTCCCGACTGACCGAGATCGCGGTCACCTCGGTGCACGTCGTCGCGATGCTGCTTGGCGGCGGCTTCGCCGTCGCGGCGGACCGACTCACGCTGCGCACGACGCGGCGCGACACGGCCGACCGGATGGCGATGCTCGACGAGTTGCAGTCGGTGCACCGGCCGGTGATGGTTGGATTGGCGGCGCTGTTCGCGAGCGGCGTGGCGCTTGCCGCCTCCGACGTCGAGACCTTCGCGGCGTCGCCCGCCTTTCTGGTGAAGCTGGCGCTGGTCGTGCTCCTCTCGGTCAACGGGCTCGTCATGCTTCGCGCCGAGCGGCGGCTCCGCGTCGATCCGACCGAGGCGCGCTGGGGCACGTTGCGCCTCGTGAGTTGGCTCTCACTCGTGCTCTGGGTCAGCACCGCCGTCGTCGGAGTCGTGCTCGTCAACGCGGCGTGAGTGCGCTGCACTGCAGTTGGCCGTCCACCATTGTCCTGCCATGAGGTTCTTGTGAGCGATAGTACTGGCCCCAACGAAGACGCCGCCTGCGAAGGCTGCGAATTGACCCGGCCCCGCCGGGAATTCCTGAAGGAGATCGGCCTGGCCGCGATGGGCGCCTTGCTCCTGGCCGGCATCCCGGCCGAGTTGGCCGCGACGATGCGGCCGCGGGACGTGGCGGCCAGCGGCCGTGTCGGCGCCGATCCGACCTACCCCGTGCCGGCGGCCGATGGCGTGCAGATCGACAAGGTGAACGAGGTGATCCTGGTGCGCTGGCAGGGCAGCGTCTGGGCGTTCAACCTCTCCTGCCCGCACCAGCGGACGGCGTTGCGGTGGACCGATGCCAAGCACGAATTCCAGTGCCCGAAGCACAAGTCGCGCTACCAGCCCGACGGCACCTTCATCGCCGGGCGCGCCACCCGCAACATGGATCGCTTCTCGATCACCCATACCGGGACCGAAGTCATCGTCCACGTCGGGGCGATGCACAAAAGCGACGCGGACCAGGCAAGCTGGTCCGCGTCGGTGGTAAAACTCTGAGCGGTGTGGCGCGGCGCCGTTAGCGTGCTCGCCCCAACCGGCGATCTTCCTCGTCCGTGGTGAAGCGGCCGCGCACGATGATGGCGACGCTCTTCCGGAAAAGCGAGGCGCTCGGGAAGGGCAGCGCGGATTGCGTGGCGGAGCATCCCGGCGGAGGTGAGCAGTTCCTGCCCGGCGCGCAGGGACCACCGTTGAAGTTGATGCGCCGACCATAGCCACCATTCGGCAACTGGAAGCGGAGCACCAGCTCGGGTTGACGATTTCGCGTCACCAGTTGCGCATTCGGCAGCGGGCCGATGGCAAACTGGAAGGTGACCAGTCGATCGATGCCGCTGATGGCATCAGTGTCGCCTCCCAGGAACGCGACGGCCGAGGCGCTGAATGACTGCGTCTGCGGTGCGCCGGTCGTGGCATTCTTCACCACGCGCTCGGCCACCAGCGTCATCGGGTAGGCGATCGGCCCGGTCTGCCCAGGGCTCTCCTCGGCCGAGAGGTAGAGGCCGATCGAATGCACCAGTCCGCTGCCACCCACCGGACCGGGGATGGTGACGTAATACGCGGCGATGTCGTCTCGCGAGGCGGCCGGGTTGCAGGCGTTGATGGTCGTGAAGTCGGCGGCGTGCGTCGCGGTGTAGAACACCTCCGCGCCCCCGGGTGCCGCCTGCAGCGAGGCGCGAAGCTGGTTGTCCCCTTCGCCGGGTACCCAGGCCACCGAGGCACTCCCGTCGGCTCCGGTGAGGGTCGTGGTGGTCGAGGGTGCACCGTTCACCGTGGCGCCCATGGCGCCGCCTGGCGTCCAGAAGACCGGGACACCAATCTGCGGGTTGTTGAACTGATCGGTGACCCGGACGGTCGGTGTCGGGCTGACCGGGCCGTCGTTGACCTTGTCATACGCCGTGGGACCGACCGCCACGAACCGCAACGCGGTCCCAGGCAGAACGTCGAAGAGGTTGCTCCCCGTGGTGCTCGTCACCACGCCCGCATCGCCGAGCGTGGCAGTGGCGGCGAATCGGTAGCCCGTGGCCGACTGCAGGATCGTGGTGCTGAACGTGGCCACACCATTGACGGTGTTGGTGACCTTGGTCGTGCCGCCGCCATCAAAGCTGTTCTTGTTCAGCGACAGCGTCACCGGCGTCGATGCCGTCGGAACGATCGTGCCCAGATCGGAGCGCACTTCGACGCGCGCCGGAATCAGTGCACCGGCGCTGTAACTGCCCGCGGCCGGTTGAGTGAAGACCAGGTTGCTCGCCCCATACGTGGCGATCAGCCAGCCCGGCGCATCCGGGACAAACTCGATCACATCCGGGTCGAGGTCGGCCGGTGGCGTGAGTGCCACGGTCAGCTTCGTGTAGGCCGTACGAAGTGCGGACGTCGTGCCGAAGTTGAGGCAACTCACGGCCGCGGTCCCGGCCGCGTTGGTGGCGGCATCGGCGCCGCAGACCGTGGCGTTGCCCGGCTTGGCGCTGTACGGCGCCACCGTGGACGGCGCGGCGTTCCACGCGGCGATCACCCCGGGAATCAGGTGCCGAGACGCGTCTTGACCGTGACGCTGGGAGGCCAGACCCGCCGCGCGTCGTGCCGACGGTGCCGTCGATGGTGGTGACGAGCAGGGCGTCGCGGACAAATTCGCTCGTCGACCCGCCCACGCCACCCGAGGCGAACAGCTGCGGATCGACCGGCTCGAACGGCGAGAACTCGCTGGTCGCCCCACCGATGCCGCCGCCGGCGAGGCGCCGGGCCGCGGAGAGGGGCCGGGAGAATCATGCTCGCCAGCGTGGTGAGGGGCACGACCGCCCCAGGTCGAGGGCATCGCCGCCGACGTGACCGCGCCGCAGGCGAGCGCCATTTCGGGAGGAAGGTCCACGCGGGGGAGCACTTCAAAGGTGCTCGCATCCTTCTGGTGGCCGAGGACGAGCCTCGCCAGCAGCGCGTCGAGTTCACTCGCCGGGACGTTCGTCAACTCGGCGGGATTCGGACAGACGCCGATGATCGCCTTGGTGCCGGGCTTGAGGGTCTGCGCCGGCGAGACCGTCCACTCATAGATGAAGGGGTACTTGTCGAGCGGCGTCGTGAGCGCGCTGAGATCGGTCACGCGCTTGACCGTGACGACGGTATTCTCGACCACTGCATCGGACGGGAACTGCGCACCGCTCTGCACATTCTGCGTCATCAGCGTCGTGACCGGATCGCCGACGTGCACCACCCAGGTCTCCCGGGGTTCGCGATGCCCGCGTCGATGCCGACATAGCAGAAGACCTGGTTCATCAACGTTGCCAGCGCCGCCGGGGAGTGGGCGACGAGGTGCAGCGAGTCCTGCAGCAGGAGGAAGTCCACCAACTCGAAGGCCTTCGCCTTCGCGAGGGTCGGGTTGTTGGCGTTCGTCGCCTGGACGATCGCGTTCCAGGTGCTCGTGGCGGTGAAGGTGCTCGCCAGCGAGGTGAAGCCGCTCGAGAGCGCCGCCTGGATCACCGCCGGATCGGAGGTGCACGGCGAGAGGCCCGCGGCAATGCCGCTGTGCGGCACCGCGCGGGCGGGCGTGTCGGGAAGTGAAGCGGTATCACCGCATGCACTCGCCAGTAATGTCACCGCGAGGAGCGGCACCAGGTCACACGAGACATCGCCTCCGGAAGAAATACAGGAGGGAGGATCATCGGGGATCTTGGCGATGTGGTCCTGCCGAGTCACCCTACTACTCCCCTATGGCGATTGATATACGCCACAGCGGGAGGTCCCGCAATGCTGTTGCGCCAGTGTCACCCCTGTGACCTAGTTCGCGATCAGCTTCGAATCCCGGCGCCTTCTCGATTGGCCGGTACCACCAGCCGACATACGCCTGGATCGCCTTCCGCCGGTCGTCTTCCTTCGAAAGGAAGACCTTCAGGTTGGCCAGGCCGCGGTGGTGTCGCTGCGAAGGACGCTCACGAAGGCGGCGTACTGGGGCAGTTCGAGGTTCGGGTCGACTTCCGGGTTGCCGCGCGACCGGTCGACCACCCGCTTGGCGCTGTCGCCCAGGTTGGCACGGGTGAGCACGGCCGCCACGAGGAGGTCGCTCTTGAACCGTTCGAACCGCTGCGGCTTCGGGACGAGGGCGGTGATCGAATCGGCAAGCTTCCACGCCAGCGCCACGTCGGGCTCCTTCGCGCGCGAGGTCATCAGGTAGAGCTGGCAGCGCGGCGCCTGCGCCGACGCGGGATAGCGGCGCTGCATCTCGTCGCACCAGCGGTTTGCCTTGGTCCAGTCTTCGAGGTCGTACGACGCGAGGATCAGCCGGTTCAAGACGGTCTGCGCGTTGCTCAGGGAAGGCGTCGGCGTTCCATGCCTTCTCGGCGGCCCTGATAGATGTCGAGCGGCGGGACTTCCGGGATGTAGTAGTAGAGGTGCGACAGCGATGCCCACGCCCCGGCCTGATTCGGGTTGAGCTCGGTCGCTTTCTCAAGGTCGGCCCGCGCCGCCAGCTTCAGCGCGTCGATCTTCTCCTTCTCGGCGTCGACCTTCAGCAGGTAGCGCCAGTATTGCAGGTTCCCGCGCAACTCAAGCGCATTGGGGGCCTGCGGCTGCAGCGCCAGTGCCCGGTTGGTGTGCGCCAGCCCGGCGTCGATCGGCGCCTTGGCGTCGAGCGGATCCTGGTTGCGGCGCGATGTCTCGTAGGCCAGGCGCGCCCGGCCGATGATCGGGTCGGGCCACTTCGGTCGAGCGCGTCTCGGCCTGCGCGAGCAAGTGTCAGCCTGGGCGCGGATGAGGCGCACTGTCACCCTTCGCGGCGGCTGCCAGCTTCCGCAGCCGCTCGGCGCTGGACCAACAACCACGCGTCGTTGTTCGACGTTGCCTTGCGCTGCTGTTTCATCAGCACTTCGCTGCCGATTTTTTGCTGGATGAGGGTGGCGACCTCGCGCGCGGTGGAATCGCGCGCGGCGGCGAAGTTGCGACTGTCGACCGAGAAGCTCTTCCGATCGCCGAAGTCAGCGCCCGAGTTGCCATCGATCAGCCGGATCGAGACCTTGATCTTGTCGCCCTGCTGTTCGAGCGTCCCCTTGACCAATGTGCCGGCGTTGAGCGCCTTGCCGATATCCTCGACCGCGATCGAGTCGTTGCCGCGATACTGCCCGACACCGCCCGCCGAGATGACGGCGATGCTCGGGACGGTGTTGAGGTTCTCGATCAGCGCTTCGGTCAGCCCATCGGCGAGTGCCGAGAGGGAGTCACCGGGGCTGATGCTCTGGAAGTACAGCACGGCGATCCGCTTCGCCGGCAATCCGGTGCCATCAGCCATCGCCGCAGGCCGGTTGCCGCCCGCACTCATCTTGTAGGCCCCGAAGCCAGCGGCGGCGACCACAAAGAGCGCGGCGGCGAGCACTGCCGGCCGCTTCCAGAGCGGCACCGGCATCGGCGCGGCGACGCCAAACGCGCTGGTCATCCCGCTGTTGGTACGGCGCGCCGTCGTGTGCCGCATCGTCATCATGCGAGTGGACGTCGCCCCGGCCGCCATCGGCGCGGCGACCAGCATCTCGGCGAACGCCGCCGCGCTCTGCGGCCGGTCGGCCGGCGACTTCCCCAGCGCGCAGAAGATCGCGTACTCGACTTCCTCCGGCACCGACTGACGGATGATCCGGAGCGACGGGACCTGCTCCATCACATGCTTGGCGAGGATCGCCGAGGCATTCTTCCCGCTGAAGGGCGGCTCACCCGCGAGCATCTCGAACAGCATGCAACCCAGAGAGTAGATGTCGGCGGTGACGCCGACCTTCTCGCCCATCCCCTGTTCGGGTGCCATGTAGGTCGGCGTGCCGAGGGCCATGCCAGTCTGCGTCAGCTGCTGGGCGCCATCCTCGACCGCGCGCGCGATCCCGAAGTCGGCCACCAGCGCGTGGCCACCGCTGAGAGGACGTTCTCCGGCTTGATGTCGCGGTGGATGACCTGTTGCTTGTGGGCGTACTCGAGGCGTCGGCCACTTCGAGCGTGATCTGCAGCGCATCCTCGACGGAAGCTGGCCTTCGCGGTCGAGGCGGTCGCGGAGCGACTCCCTCGACGAACGGCATCACGTAGTAGAGCAGGCCCAGTCGGAGACCCCGAGTCGTACATCCCGAGGATGCGGGTGCTGCAGCCGCCCGGCGACCCGGATCTCGCGCTCGAAGCGCTCGCCGCCGATCGAGGCGGAAAGGTCCGGGTGGAGCACCTTCACGGCCACCTTGCGTTCGTGCTTCGTGTCGCGGGCCAGGAAGACCGTGGCCAGCCCCCACTTGCCAAGCTCCCGCTCGAACGCATAGCGATCGGCGAGGTGGGTCTGCAGTCGTTCGAGGTGGTATCGGCCAAGCTGGAGGCCTCGGGCCGGAGAGGGTTGAGAGCTAAAGGATAAGTCCGGCTCCGAAGAACGCGCCAGCGGTGGCGGGGCGAATCCGCCGTCGAGGCTCGATTCCTGGTACCCCGCTTAGTTTTCCCCTGCGGCCACTTTGCCGTCCTTCGTCCCCGGCACGAGTGAGCCCGAATGAGCGCCTACAAGACCCTGCAGCGTCGCCTGACCCACGGTGGCCGCGAGTATCACTTCGTCACCTGCGAGGGGCAGCGGGCCAATCCGTCGCGTGCACCCCGAGGTCCCGCCGACCTGGGCGCTGATGGCGGCCGGCAAGCGGTGGACGGTGATGCCGGAACTGGCCGATCAGGACGAGGCCGAGATCGATCGCCAGCTGCTGGCGTGGCTGGGTGAGCACATGGGGAGCGAGCCGGGGATCATCGCCGATCGGGGCGATCCCGCCAGCGGTCGGAAGGGCTAGTCCTCAGTCGAGCTTGAGCTTCAGTACCCGGCGCCCAACCACCGCGACGCCCAGCACGAAGACCGACTCCAGAAGAAAGCGGGGGCCACCGTCCGGAAGATTCGGGCGATCGGTCCCCGGTCGCATTTTCATGATGTCCGGCGGCGGTCCGCGCCGTTCCGTCTGCCCGTCGGCCGTGCGGAGCTCCATTTCGCCGCCCTCTTCCGGCATCACCTGCCCGCCGCCCCAGACCACCACCGCCAGCACCGCCGACACCACGGTGATCCAGAAGATCCGCGGGACGGGGCGCACCAGGAGCGGCTCGCCCTGGCTGGACGACTCGCCCGCCTGCCGCGCTCGCAGGGCGCGCCGCACCCCGTTGCTGATCAGGTCCCAATTGAGCGCCACGTGCAGCCCCAGGATGATCAGCGTGACCGTCGAGGACGACTCATGCAGCTCGTGCCACATCCCGTAGCGCGCATTGGTCAGATGATTCCCGAAGATCGATTTCGACATGTAGAAGCCGGACGCCAGCGCCACGCCCATGGCCAGGAAGAGCGCCACGTTGAGCAGCAGGGAGAGCGATGGCCGGGGCCTCCCCGCAGGGAGGAGTTTGGCCAATCGGGTCAGCGCCCACTCCCAGTGGATCACCAGATGCAGCACGATGGTCGCCAGCAACGCCACCGCCAACCACTCGTGGATGGGCACGCCGGTCAATCGCCACGCCATCAGGGCGATGAACGCGACGAGCATGAGTGCGTCGAGGATCAATGAGGTGGTCCGGCGGGTCATGCCGGCACCCCATCGAAAAAGGTGACCACCCCGGTCTCCAGCGAGATACTCGGCGCCCACCACCAGCAGGCCATCCTCTCGAATCAACTGTTCCAGGATCTCGAGCCGTGTCGCAGATGGTTGGCGGAGGCGCGGATGTTGGGCCCTGACCGCCTCGGCCACCAGGGCGTCGTGGTCGTGGGCGAGCGGCGTGTCGAGGAGCGACTCGACTGACGGCCGCACCAGGTCGACAATCGCCCGGATGTTGCGCGAGTGGGTCGAGCTCGGCGAGGGGTGCAGCAGCTCCTCGATGGTGGCCACGATCGCGCCACACTGCGAATGGCCCAGGACGACCACCAGCCGGGTGTGGAACCGTTCGGCCGCGAATTCCACGCTCCCGACCAGCGAGGGGGCGACGATGTTGCCGGCAACCCGGATGACGAAGAGGTCGCCGAGTCCCTGGTCGAAGACGATCTCGGCGGGGACGCGGGAGTCGGCGCAGCCGAGAATGATGGCGAAAGGCTCCTGACCTTCCGTCAACTCCGCGCGACGGGCTTGGTGGAGCACCGGCGCGCCACCGACGCTGGTGTTGAACGGCGATTGCCGGCCTGGAGTCGGGCGAGGGCTTCGTGGGCAGGGATCATGGTGGAAGGGTACTACCGGGCAGGGGGCGCGGTGAGGGGGGTCATCCGAAGTTAGCCGGAGGGAACGAGAACCGGCCTGATGAGAGTTGGTGCTCGCCAGGCCGATAAAAGTGTCAATTTTTAATACAGTTTGTTGGTCACCTATTGATCAGCCCTTCGCATCATCGCCCGTCACTTCGTCGGGGTCGTCTTCAGGAAGTCGTCGAGCAGCGTACGGTGCGCCAAATACTCGGGACGCTTGATCGCGACCTCGGCGTCGAAGTGCTGACGGAAGGCGAGTCGTGCTGCACGCCCGGCCGCGACGTTCCCTTGATAGTCCGCAATGAGTGCGCGGAGGTAGTCGACGAGGAGGTGATTCTTGGCACTCGCCACGATGGTGTCGACCTGCGCCACCGCACCGGGAAGGTGACCGACCTGCGCGCGCAGCAAGGCGAGGTGAAAGCGCAGATCGTTGTTTCGGACGGCCGTCGGCAGATTCGTGAACGCCTGCTCCATCATCGGGAAGAATCGCACGACGGTGGCCGTGTCGCCCGACTGCACCGACGCCTGAATCCGATCGGCCAATCGCAGGAATTGCTCTTCGGGACTGAGTTTCGAGAGATCCGGTGGGGTGCCATCCGATGCCACGGCACCGCTCGGCGTCGGATCCGCGCCAGCGGTGACGGTCGAACTGGGACGCGAGGCGGCCCCACCCCAACGCTGCAATCGCCGCGACTCCGATCATCGCCGGAATGGTCCACCCAGGCGTCCGACGCGAGGTGACCACGCTCGGTGTGTCGGCAGCGAACGGTTGCGCGTCACCACCGAAACTCGTCCCACAATTCGCGCAAAACTTCGTACCCGGCGGCGCCACGATGCCGCATTGCCGACAGGCTGACTCGGCGGTCGCCATGCCGCAGCTCTCGCAGAATTTTCCGTGGACCGATGCGCCGCAGTGGGGACAGGATGTTGAGGATGAGTGCTGCAATGGGCCTCCGCCGCATCAAGTGATTGGCTTGAATCATTCAAGGGGCAGGCTGAGATTCGGCCCGCAATCTGCAATACGTACAAGTGTACAAAGAATGCACCCGATTCCGATACTGCCGGGTTGTGAGATCCGTATCCGACCGGATAGGATGTCCCCGCGGAACCACTTGCCGATTCGCTGCACGACTTGAGGGAAGGCTGACCGAACCTGCGCGCCAACTGCACCGCCTACGAGATGCCCCGCCAGCCTGAACTGGTCCGGGCGCCTCAAGTATCGACGGCGGTCGATGCTGCACCCAGCACCGCGGTTCGGCCGACGCCAAAGCAGTCAGCCGCCGACGCCGCCCGCCGGGGTCGTTGGAAGATCTGGGGGTGGACCTTCGGGGTGGCGTTGCCGTTGGCTGCCGTCAACCTGATCGGCGCCCCGTACTATCTGGAGCCGATGGCCCTCCGGGTTCGCCACCCTTGGCATGCCATGCTCCGTCCGTCGGGGACCGTCGGCCTGACCGCCGGGATCATCGCCGTCGCGATCTTCATCTTCCTCTGGCTCTACCCGCTCCGGAAAGTACAAGCGCCTCGCCTTCCTCGGCTCGCTCGGCAAATGGATGGACGTGCACGTCGCCACGGCGCTGGCGATGCCCCTCCTGCTGGCGATTCACGCGACCTGGCGCGCCGATGGCGTGATCGGTCTCGGCCCTGCTCTCGATGATGGTCGTGATCGCCAGCGGCGTGATCGGCCGGTACCTCTACGTCCGGATTCCACGCGCTCGCAACGGCGTCGAGTTGACGCGTGAAGAAGTTGCCGGTCGGCGCCGCGAGTTGATCGGTGAGCTGGCCGAGACAACCGGACTCGGCGTCGACGTGGTCGAACGCACCCTCGCGGTCGGGGCGCCGGTGGAGGGTTGAGCAGAGCCTCGGCAAGATCTTCCTGCGGTTGCTGGCCGACGATCTCACGCGGTGGCGTCGCACCGCGGACTTGCAGCGCCGGTGGGCGGGAGTCGCGCCGGCCGGGCGGCCGCTGAGCAAGGCTGCCCTCGGCGAGGCGGTGCGTCTGGCCTCGCAAGAGATGTCGCTTGAGCAGCAGTCGCGCATGCTCGAGGCCACCCATCGGGTCTTCGGGTTCTGGCGTGGCCCACCGTCCCTTCGCGGTGACGGCGATGGTTGCGGTCATCATCCACATCGTGGTCGTCCTCGCCGTCGGCGTGGTGCGGTACTAGGCCGCGACCATGGAATCCCCCGCCACCCTCCTCGCCTTCGTGCTGATCACCGGGCTCGCCATCCGCATGCAACGGCGCTCCACGTCGGGGCGATGCGGTGCCGTCAATGCGGTGCACCGCAGCAGGCCTACGAATTGGTGTCGGCACCGGTCGTCGAGGGGGAGCTTGCGGCCGGGAGCGGTGAGCCGAAGGCGATGGTCCGTGCCGATGTCTGCGTCGGCTGCGGCACCTGCGTGGACGCCTGCCCGGAGCCGGGCGCGATCACCATGCACAGAAGCTCGCGGTGGTGGATGACGCCCTCTGCAAGGGCCACGGCGAATGCGTGGCGGCCTGCCCGGTCGGCGGCATCCTGGTGACGACGGGCGCGGCGGTGAACCGGTCTCGTCCCATTGGTCAATGCCAATTTCGAGGAGCAACCTCCCGGGCTCTACATCGTCCGGCGAGCTCGGCGGGCGCGGGCTGATCAAGAACGCGGTGAATGAGGGGCGCCTGGCGGTCGAGCACATCGCCGCGACGCTGACCCCGGCCACCGCCGACGAGCGCGACGCGGTCGACGTGCTGATCGTCGGCAGCGGTCCGGCCGGCCTGAGCGCCGGCGTCGAGGCGATCCGCAACGGTCTCAAGTACGTGATGGTCGAGCAGGGGGAGCTCTCGGAAAGCGTGCGCAAGTATCCGCGCCACAAGCTGCTGCTGGCGGAACCGATTCAAATGCCGCTCTACGGCAACCTCTGGGTGGCGGACACCTCCAAGGAGGCGCTGCTCCGCGCGTGGGAGAGCATTGTCGACAGTAGCGGGCTCCAGGTCCGGACCGGCGAGCGCGTCCTCAAGGTCACGTCCGAGGGGACGCTCTTCAGGTCGAGACGTCGGCCGGCCGCTATCGGACGCGCCGCGTGGTGCTCGCGATGGGGCGCCGCGGCTCACCGCGGAAGCTCGGCGTGGTCGGCGAAGAGCTGAACAAGGTCGTCTACGAGATCGTCGAGATGGAGCAGTTCACCGGGCGTCGAGTGCTCGTGGTCGGCGGCGGCGACAGTGCGATCGAATCGGCGGTCGGCCTCGGGAACCAGGATGGCACCACGGTGCATCTCTCCTACCGTGGCGAATCGTTCCCGCGGATCAAGCCGCGGAATCAGGAGAAGCTCGATCGGGCGGTGGCGGCCGGGCGAATCACCTTGCTGCTGCAGACGCAGCTGCGCGAGGTGCGCGCCGACGTGGCGGTCCTCGAGGGGCCGTCCAGGGCGATGATCCTCCCGAACGACGATGTGGTGATCCGGATCGGTGGCGATGCGCCGTTCGCATTCCTCGAACAGATCGGCGTGCGCATCGTGCAGAAGGACGTGCCGATTCCTCGTGACGTCGAGAAGGTAGGCTGATTGCGCTGGCTTCGGTGGCTCGGGCTGGTGGTCCTGGTGCTGCCGGGCCGAGTGGAGGCGCAGATCTCACCGGGTCCGCTCGCGAAGGCGCACCCAGGCGCTTGAAGGGCGACCAAGTGCTCGCAGTGCCATGGCCCCTCGAAGGGACGCGATGCCACGACTCTGTCTGAGTTGCCACAAGGAAGTGACGCTGCTGGTGTCGCGGGGACGCAGGTACCACGCCCGCGAGGCGAAGACGTCGGGGAAGAGCTGCGCCTCGTGCCATCCGGACCATGCCGGTCGCCCAGATTCGCGATGATCGCCCTGGCCGGCGGGCGGCCGCGACCGCTTCGATCATCGCGGCGCGGGGTAGGTGCTGGAGGAAGCATGCACCGCTCGCCTGCGCCAAGTGCCACGTGGCGAACTACCGGACCGACCGGCGGCGCTCATCTCGCCCCCGCAAGGAGATCCCCGAGGTGGATGGGACTGGAGACAGCCTGCGCGTCGTGCCACGCCACGGACGACCCGCACCAGAAGTCGCTGGGCCCGAAGTGCGAAATGTCACACGGCGGATGCATGGGATCCGGCCCCGAAATTCGATCA
Organism: Gemmatimonadota bacterium; assembly: GCA_016720805.1. NCBI lineage: Bacteria > Pseudomonadati > Gemmatimonadota > Gemmatimonadota bacterium. The sequence goes on from JADKJZ010000013.1 coordinate 16,900, forward strand.
CATGAATTCCGATATCGTTTGACCCGGGCCCATGGGCAGGTGACCTGCAACGCCTGCCCCGCGCCGCCGACACTCCGTATTACACCGGATGCCACTGGGAAGCGGAACCCCTGTACCGCCGCCCCCTGCCCGTACGCCGGATGCTCGAGTTGCCCGCCGACCCTCACAAGGGGCGGCTGTCGTCAAAGTGCAGTGATTGTCACGTTACCCAGGGTTTGATGTGCTGGATCGTCGCGGCTTCAACCACTCGCTGACTCGCTACCCGCTCCTTGGCAAGCATCGCCAGGTGAGCTGCGACGCATGTCACCCGGGCGGGACATGGCGAAAGCCACGGCCGGTCTCCACCACCTGTACCGCCTGTCATGCCGACCGGCATGCCGGCGAAACCACGCTGGCAGGCGCGGTGGTCGACTGCGCCGCCTGCCATCGGGTCGAGGCTTCGCCCCATCGACCTTCACCGTGGCCCAGCACGGCACGGCGCGTTACCCGCTCGGCGGCAAGCATCGCGTGGTCCCCCCTGCGCCTCCTGCCCACAAGGCGACCAAGGCGCCGGGGTCGGCCAGCGTGACGCACCTGCGAGTCGCCTTCGCCACCTGTACCTCCTGCCACGTCGATGCGCACGGCGCACAGCTCCCCGGGACGGCGTGCGAGAGCTGCCACAGCGATCTCGGATGGAAGGAGCTCCGGTACGATCGGGCCACGCACAGCACGACGACGCTGCCCCTCGAGGGGACGGCACGCGGCGATTGCCTGCGCCGATTGTCACTCGGCGTCCCGCAGCAGGTTGCCGGCCCTCGCGAAGACGACGGCGCTCAGGACCGCGGGCCTCCAGTTCAAGCTGAAGGAGACGCGGTGTGCGGCGTGCCACGCCGATCCGCACGCCATCGCGGGCGAGACGCGCCGTCGCGACACGACCCTCACGTGTGGCGACTGCCACTCGGCGACGGCGTTCCGTCCGTCGACGATCGGGATGGAATCGCATGCGCGGTTCTCGTTTGCCCTCGAAGGCGCCCATCGCGCGGTCCCCTGTCGCGGGTGCCATAGTGGACTGCCGGCGTCGAGCGGGATTGCGACGGGTCGGGCATCGCTCGTCAGGGCGTCCAGCACGATGGCCCGGGTGGCGCTGGGCGTGCCAAGGGCACCACTTGCGCCAGCTGCCATCAGACGCCGCACGGAACGCAATTCGACGCGCGCCCCGACAAAGGGCCGGTGCGAGGCGTGCCACACCAGCGATCGCTTTGTCGGGGCGCTCCGCTTCGATCATGAACGGCAATCAGCGTTTTTCGCTCACGGGGCGCATGCCGCAGTTCCCTGCGCCAAGTGTCATCGCACCGAGCAGGTCGGGTGGAACCGCACGGGTGATCTACCGCCCCGTCGCCACGAGCTGCGAGAGTTGTCACAAGGCCAAGCCGGCCGGAGGGTGCAATGACACGCGTCTTGCGCGCGGCCTGTCGGCCGCCGTGGTGCTGCTGTCGCTGCTCGTCGGCCGCGCCCCGGCGCAGTCCGGCGCCAATCCGCACGGTCCGGCGATCGGGGCCTGTGCCACCTGCCACCGTCGAGGGGTGGAAGCCGGTGCGGATCGCCGCCACCTTCCGGCACGCCGAGCGGACCTTCCCGCTCGTTGGGGCGCATGCGACGGCGACCTGTACCGCCTGCCATACGACGCTGGAGTTCTCGAAGACCAAGGCGACCTGCGCCTCATGCCACCAGGACGTCCACCGCAGCGAGCTCGGCACCCAGTGCGCGCGATGCCATACCACGCGCAGCTTCACCGACCAGGCGCGGCTCTCCCGCCTGCACGAGGAAAATCAGTTCCCGCTCCGCGAAACGCACGTGGCGACCGCCTGCGGGGCGTGTCACGCCGACCAGCGCCAGGCAGCCCCAGTTCGCGAATCGTCCGTCGACCTGCATCAGCTGCCACAAGGCCGACTACGACAAGGCGGCTGCGCCGAAGCACTCGGCGGCCGGCTTCCCGACCAACTGCCTGACCTGCCACAGCGAGACGGCGTGGCGCGGTGCCCCGTTCGACCACCAGACGACCCAATTCCCGCTGACCGGGGCGCACCAGGCGACCCAGTGCGCGACCTGTCACGCCGACGGCGTCTATCGCGGCAAACCGACGACGTGCGTCTCGTGTCACCGGTCGCAGTTCGACCAGACCAGGATGCCGGCGCACACCGCGGCCGCCTTCTCCACCGATTGTACCACCTGCCACACCACCACGGTGTGGCGCGGGGCGACGTTCGACCACAGCACCACCACGTTCCGCTGACCGGTGGGCACCGGGCGACGCAGTGCGCCGCCTGCCATACCGATGGCGTCTTCAGGGAAGGCCACGAGCTGCGTGTCCGTGCCATCGCCCCAATTTCGACCAGACCAAGACGCCGCCGCATGCCTGGCAGGGCTTCTCGACCGATTGCGCCACCTGCCCACACGACGACACGGTGGCTCAGCACACCGTTCAATCACACGACGACCCGCTTCCCGTTGACCGGCGGACGCAGCCGCTCACCTGCGCCTCGTGTCACTCGGACGGCGTGTACAAGAACAAGTCGATGACCTCCGTCTCCTGTCACCGGCAGAACTTCGACCGCACGACGGTGCCCCGCACGTCGCCGCTGGCTACTCCACCGATTGCCAGCCGCCACAACTCGACAGCATGGCTCGCGCGGGCTTCAATCACAACACCACCCGCTTCCCGCTGACCGGCGGGCACCGCAATGGTCACCTGCGCGTCGTGCCATGCCGATGGCGTCTACCGTGGCCGGTCGATGACCTGCGTCTCGTGCCACCGGCAGGCTTCGATCAAGCCCGGACGCCGCCGCACGCGTCGGCGGGCTTCTCGACCGAATGCACCACCTGCCACACCACGACGCGGTGGCAGGGCGGGACGTTCAACCACTCGACCACGCAGTTCCCGCTCACGGGTGGCCACCTGACCGCGACGTGCGTCTCGTGCCACGCCGACGGCGTGTATCGCGGCAAGTCGCAGACCTGCGTGTCGTGCCATCCCACCAACTACGACGCCACTCGGACGCCGGCGCACGCGGCACACCGGCTACTCGTCCGACTGTACCACCTGCCACACGACGACCCCGTGGCTCGGCGCCAACTTCAATCACAGCACGACGCAGTTCCCGCTGACCGGCGGCCACCTCACGGCGACCTGCGCCTCGTGTCACGCCGACGGTGTGTACCGGGGCAAGCCGACCACCTGCATCTCGTGTCACCGCACCAACTACGACGCCACCCGGACGCCGACCCACGCGGCTGCGGGGTACTCAAACGGACTGCACCGACCTGCCCACACCACGACCCAGTGGCTCGGTGCGGCGTCCAATCACAACACGACCCGCTTCCCGCTGACGGGTGGCCACCTCACGGCGACCTGTGCACCGTGTCACGCGGATGGGGTCTACCGGGGCAAACCCACGGCCTGCCTGTCGTGTCACCGAGGCCGACTTCACGCGGACCACCACGCCGCCGCACGCCGCCGCGGGCTTCGCGACCGGCTCGTTAGCCTGTCACACCACGACCCGGTGGGAGGACGCCACGTTCAATCACGGCACCACGCGCTTCCCGCTGACCGGCGGTCACCGGGCGGCCTCATGCGCGGAAATATCACGCCGACAACGTCTACCGCGGCCAATCGACTGGCCGTCTCGTGTCACCGCACCGACTATGACGGGACGCGGACGCGGCACATGCCGCGGCAGGCAACTCACCGACTGCACCACCTGTCACACCACCACCCGGTGGCAGAATGCGACGTTCAACCACAGCACCACCCGCTTCCGCTGACCGGTGGCCACCTGACGGCGACCTGTGCGTCGTGCCATGCCGATGGGGTCTACGCCACCAAGCCGACGACCTGCGTGTCGTGCCACCGCACCAACTACGATGCGACCCGCACCCTTCCGCCCACGCGGCGGCAGGCTCTCGACCGACTGCACCACCTGCCCACCACCACCGCAGTGGCTCGGCGCGACGTTCAATCACGGCACCACCCAGTTCCGCTCACCCGGAGCGCACCGGGCCAGTGAGCTGCGCGAGCTGTCACTTCGACGGTGTCTATCATGGCAAACCGACGACCTGCATCTCCTGCCACCAGACGGATTTCGGTGGGACGACGACGCCGCCACGCCGCGTAACCGGCTTCTCGACGACTTGCACGCCTGCCACCACGACGACGCGGTGGGAGGGCGACCTTCAACCATGGCGACGGCGTTCCCTCTGACCGGCGCGCACGTCACGACCACCTGCGCCTCGTGCCACCGGAACAACGTCTATCGCATTGCCGGCGACCTACCATCTCCTGCCACCAGCAGGACTACACCTCGGCGACCAATCCGTGCTCTCGGGGTCGCGTTCCCCGACGACCTGTGCCACCTGCCACACCACGACGCGCTGGCAGGGCGACGTTCGATCGACGGCCCGTACTTCCCGATCTACTCGGGCAATCACCGTGGCCGTTGGGCGAGCTGTGCCACCTGCCACACGGCCCCGGGCAACTACGCGGTCTACACCTGCATGAGCTCCGGGCTGCCTTTCGCGCACGAGCACCGATTCCGAACACCGCGGACGGGGCAACGGCTCCAGTACGTCGCGACCGCCTGCTACTCCTGTCACCCGCGGGGTCGATCGCGAGCAACGCATGGAGCCAAACGGGCGCGGTGGCGATGGTGATCATCGGTCTCGGCTTGCCTTCAGCGTGCCTCAGCGCACGCAGATCACGGCGCCGGGAAGTCGACCCCGAAGAGTGCGCCGAAGCCCCGCCGACCTCCGCCGCCAAGGGAACCGACAAAGACCGCGGCCGTCCCCGCGAAGGCCGTGGTCACGCCTCCGCCATCGGTCACTCCCCGGAGTTGGGCGGCGGTGACCTATGTCAACGGTGCGACCATTTATCTCTCGGTCCCGGCAGCAAGCAGGGCGTCAAGGAAGGGACGATCTTCACAGTGGTACGCGCCGGACAGACCGTCGGCGAACTCTCCGCGAGCTTCGTCTCCTCGAGGCGCACCGCCTGCACCGTCACGCGAGTAACAGCGCGATCACGGTGGGCGACTCGGTCTCGTTCGTGCCCGTCGTGGTGGAACAGGTGCCAACCACGCTCACCGCCGCGGGGAGCCGGCCCGTCACGCGTGCGGGGACTCGTCGGTCCCCAGTGCGCGGGCGGGTCGGACTCCGCTACCTCACCATCAATCAGCCCGGTGGCACCACGTTGCGGCAGCCCTCGGTGGATTTGCGGCTCGACGGCGCACAGATCGGCGGTTCATCGATGGGGCTTGCCGTCGATAATGGACACGGCGCGAGTGTCACCGGCGGCTCGTCGTCTGCCACGTCCACACCAGCGGGGGCCACCCGCGCCTATCAGGCGGCGCTTATTCGGCAGAGTTCTCCGACCGGCACCCGTCTCGCCATGGGTCGCCAGTTTCGCGACCGTCCTCGCCCATCGGCACTTCTTCGATGGCGTCGCCTCGACGTGAATGGCGGCAAGTGGAGTGGCGGTGGAACGAGTCGGCACCATGCCGGATGGCGGCAGCTACGCCCCCTCAGCGGCGACCACCGAGGCGGGCTCTGGCTGCAGCGGCACAGCGCCCGGGGGGCGCATCGCCACCGTGGGCGCGACGGTCAGCGCCATCGGCTCCCTACAATCGCCGGCGAGATTGACCGGGGTTCGCCTGCGCGGGACCGCTCAACACGCGGTGGTCTCGGTCTACGCCGCCAGGAGATCGACGTCAATCGCGGATGGAAGGCGGCAGGCCGAGGTCATTCGCGACCTTCACCTCTCCGTCTTGACGGCCCAGGTGAGCTTGTAGGCCGAGCGTTGTCGGTCTCAGGTGGCCTCGACCCGCGCCGCAGCGTCACCTCTACCGCGACTTCGTCAATCCGGGATCGCCTTTGACGACGCGCTGCGGCGGGGCCGGTGGGGCGAGTCTCGCTCCGCCCGTCGCGACACTTCCCGGTTGACGGTGACATCCGCTCCAGTGGCGGGGATCGGAAGGGAAGTCCAGGCCGTCACCGCCTCCGCTCCCGACGACGCAACTGACGCCCCTCGGCCTCGGCCTCCGCGCCCGCACCACCCAGGTACACCGGCGCGATCACCGAGGGCGACTCTCGTCGGTGGCGGTCGAAGTCGCCCAGGGCAAGCCGTCCGCCCCTCTCCCCCAACGCCGGGGTCCGGACCAGTCTCGCCCTCGGCCCGGCCTCCCTGCCACCCGCCTCACCTGGCCCGGTGGTGACCTCGATGACGCCGTGGGCCGGTCGCTCTACATGATGCTCTCCACCTACCGCGAGTCGAGGACAGGCTCGGCGTCAAGTTGCAGACGCCAACTGACGGCTTAGTGACCTGGCCGGTTTTACCCAGAGGGAGGAAGACGTAAGACGTGACAGGTGACAACGTGACAGGTGGCTATCGGCGACCCGTTTGACCACTGACCAGTCTGACCTCTTCCCCGTGACCCCTCACCGGTTACCTCGGCGCTCACCACTCTACGCCCAATCTTCGGTACCAACTCCCCCATCGCCCCACCGAGGTTTCCTCATTGCTGACTCGCTCCCGGTCGCTCACGGTCCGGCACCGACGGGAAGCAGGTGGCGCAGGCGATGATCGTCGACCTGCAGTCGAAGCAGGACATGGAGCGCTATCGCGGCAAGCTGGCCGGCATGGCGATCCTCTCGACCCCGCCGGCGGCCATCGACATCGCCGCGATGACGAATGGCGTGCGGCGTCGGACGGAAAGCGGAACTGGGTTCGCTGGAGCGCGTGGTCATCTGTCACGCGGCCGGCCCCAGCGCCGCTGTGCGGTCGGAATCCAAACAATGCTGCTCACGGCGGTCGAGAAGATGGCCTTCTACAAGGCGGAAGGCGTGGTCGTCGTCTTTTAGTGCGAGAGCGGCTGGCTCGGCGCCGTGCGCCTTCTCGCGGCCTGGCTCCGCGGACCGGTGGTCGCGCGATGGGGACCTCGCCGCACCGGTGATCGTGGCCGTGACGCGGGCACTGACCCCCGGATGTACCAGTTCTCCAGCGTTTGATACCGATGAAGGTCGAGGTC